>JBQCEF010000165.1:0-6867 GCA_051960495.1 Nocardioides sp.
GGTCGCCACGAGCACCGCGTCGGCCTCGAAGCTCTCCTCACCCCCGTCGGCGAGCTCGGCGACGACACGTCGAGCCGCGTGCCCCGCGCCGCTGGCCGGGTCGAGCCGGCCGCGGCCCTGGACGACCCGGACCCCCTCGCGGGTGATGCGGCGGTCGATGTCGGCGGACTGCGCGAGCGCGAGCCGCTTCACGCGCGCGTTGACCCGGGCGAGGTCGACGCGGAACGGGCTGCCGTTCGCGGCGGCCCCGTCCGCCGCGGCGACGGAGAGCCCCAGCTCCTCGGCCTCCTCCATGTCGGCCATGAGCTCGGCGGTGGCGATCAGCGTCTTGCTGGGGACGCAGTCGGTGAGCACGGCGGACCCGCCCAGGCCGTCGGTGTCGACCACCGTGACGTCCGCTCCGAGCTGCGCCGCCACCAGAGCGGCCTCGTACCCACCGGGTCCTCCACCGATCACCACGACACGATTCATGCGCGCCATTGTTCCAGTCCGGGCACTAGGCTCTGACCCCGTGCCCCTGTATGCCGCCTACGGGTCCAACATGGACCCCCGCCGCATGGGCGAGCGGTGCCCGCACTCGCCGCTGCGCACCACCGGCTGGCTGCTCGGCTGGCGGCTCACCTTCGGCGGGGAGCAGCTCGGCTGGGACGGGGCGCTCGCCACGATCGTCGAGGACCCCATCGAGCAGGTGTTCGTGGCGGTGTACGACGTCACCGACGAGGACGCCGGCCTGCTCGACGGCTGGGAGAGCGCCGACTCGGGTCTCTACCGCAAGACCCGGGTCCGGGTGACGACCCTGCTCGGCGAGCAGGTGGCGTGGACCTACGTCCTCGACGCCTACGAGGGCGGCCTGCCGTCGGCCAGCTACCTCGGCATCCTCGCGGAGGCAGCCGAGGCCGCGGACGCTCCGGACGACTACGTGGCCGCCCTGCGCGCGCGCCCGTGCCGCTCGCTCGGCCACTGACCGCCGATTCGTCCGCGAGAGCGAGCCGACTCGCCGCGGAGCCGTCGCGGACGAATCGGTGCTCTAGGCTGCGCGCGTGACGAACCAGACTTCCTACGCCGCGGACGCCCAGGCGGCCGCCGACGTCCTGCGCGACCTGACCGGCGTGGAGCGCCACGACGCCGTCCTGGTGATGGGCTCCGGCTGGCTACCGGCCGTGGACGCGCTCGGCGAGGCCACCGCGGAGATCAGCACCACGGACCTGCCGGGGTTCGCTCCCCCGGCCGTCGCCGGCCACGCCGGCAAGGTCCGCTCGGTGCGGTCGGGCGACCGCAACCTGCTGGTGCTCCTCGGGCGCACGCACCTCTACGAGAACCGCGGCGTCCGCGCCGTCGTCCACGGCGTCCGCACCGCGGCCGCGGCCGGATGCACCGTCGCCGTGCTCACCAACGGCTGCGGCGGCCTCAAGGAGACCTGGACGCCCGGCACGCCGGTCCTGATCAGCGACCACATCAACCTGACCGCCACCTCGCCCGTCGAGGGAGCCGACTTCGTCGACCTGACCGACCTCTACAGCAGCCGCCTCCGAGCGCTGTGCCGCGAGGTCGACCCCGGCCTCGACGAGGGCGTCTACTGCCAGTTCCCGGGCCCGCACTACGAGACGCCGGCGGAGATCCGGATGGTCCGCGCGATCGGCGGCGATCTGGTCGGCATGTCCACCACGCTCGAGGCGATCGCGGCCCGCGAGGCCGGGATGGAGGTGCTCGGCATCTCCCTGGTCACCAACCTGGCGGCCGGCATCACCGACGCCCCGCTCAACCACGAAGAGGTGCTGGAGGCGGGCCGGGCTGCCGCGACCCGGATGGGCCGGCTGCTCGGCTCGGTCATCCCGCGGATCTGGTCGTGAAGGTCCTCCTCACCGGCGCCGCCGGCAGCATCGGCACGGTCCTGACCCCCGGGCTCATCGACCGCGGCCACGAGGTCGTCGGTCTCGACATGGTGGCCGCCGAGACGTTCACCGGCGCCTGGTACAC
Source organism: Nocardioides sp. (assembly GCA_051960495.1). Lineage (GTDB taxonomy): Bacteria > Actinomycetota > Actinomycetes > Propionibacteriales > Nocardioidaceae > Nocardioides_B. The sequence goes on from JBQCEF010000165.1 coordinate 1,978, forward strand.
CGTCGACTGCGCGGACCCGGACGCGGTCGAGGCCGTGTTCGCCGACCTCGACCGCTCCGGCGGCGTCGACGCCGTGGTCCACCTCGCCGGCATCCCGAACGAGAGCTCGCTGACCGACGAGCTCGAGAGCCACGTGACGACGACGGCCGCGCTGCTCGACGCGATGGTCGCCCACGGCGTCTCGCGGATGGTGTACGCCGGCAGCAACCACGCCGTCGGCCGCACCCCGCGCACCGAGCTGCTCACCACCGACGTGCGCCCGCGGCCGGACACCTTCTACGGGGTCGCCAAGGTGGCCGCCGAGGCGCTGCTGAGCCTCTACGCCGACCGGTACGGCCTCGACGTGGTGGTCGCCCGGATCGGCAGCTTCCTGCCGCAGCCCGAGTCGCGGCGGGGCCTGTCCACCTGGTTGTCGCACGACGACGCCGTACGCATGGTGGACGCCTGCCTGACCGCCACCGACCCCGGGTTCGCCGTCATCTACGGCGTCTCCGCCAACACCCGTGGCTGGTGGGACCTGGCCCCGGGCCGCGCCCTCGGCTACCAGCCGCGCGACGACGCCGAGGAGTTCGCCGACCGCGTCCCCGAAGGCCCGGACGACGAGGCCGAGGCAGCGTTCGTGGGCGGTCCCTACGCACTGGAGCGGTTCCACCGGCCTGCCCTGGACCGACGGGCATAGCCCGCTAGCCTTCGCTCCATGAGCACTCCCGAGCTGACCGCCCGCGCCCGCGCCTGGGCCGCCGAGGACCCCGACGAGCAGACGCGCGCCGAGCTCGAGCGGCTCCTCGCCGAGGTCGAGTCGGACCCCGACGGCGCGGCGGCGAGCGACCTGGCGGACCGGTTCGCCGGCCGCCTCGAGTTCGGTACGGCGGGCCTGCGAGGCGCGCTCGGGGCCGGTCCCAACCGGATGAACCGGGTCGTCGTCATGCGGGCGGCGGCCGGGCTCGCGGCCTACCTGAAGGACAACGGGGCCACGGGCGAGGACAGCGTCGTCATCGGCTACGACGCGCGCCACAACTCCGACGTGTTCGCCGCCGACACGGCCCGCGTCATGACCGGTGCGGGCCTGCGGGCGCTCCTCCTGCCGCGGCCGCTGCCGACACCGCTGCTCGCCTACGCGATCCGCACGCTCGGCTGCGCCGCCGGCGTGATGGTCACCGCCTCGCACAACCCGCCGCAGGACAACGGCTACAAGGTCTACCTCGGCGACGGCAGCCAGATCGTGCCGCCGGCCGACGCCGAGATCTCCGAGCGCATCGACGCCGTCGGCGCGGTCGCCGACATCCCCCTCGGCGAGCCCGGCGAGGTCCTCGGCGAGGACGTCGTCACCGCCTACCTCGACGACGTGAGCGCGCTGGTGCGTCCGGGCGGGCCCCGCGACCTGACCCTCGTCTACACACCGCTGCACGGCGTGGGTGGTGAGTCGGTGATCGACGCGCTGCAGCGCGCCGGCTTCGCCGCACCGCACGTCGCCGCGGCGCAGGCGGAGCCCGACCCGGACTTCCCGACCGTGGCGTTCCCGAACCCCGAGGAGCCCGGCGCGATGGACCTGGCGATGCAGCTCGCCGCGGAGGTGGGTGCGGACCTCGTCGTCGCCAACGACCCCGACGCGGACCGGTGCGCGGTGGCCGTGCCCGGCCCGCACGGCTGGCGGATGCTGCGCGGTGACGAGGTCGGCGCGCTGCTGGGCGACTTCCTGCTCCGCGAGGGCGTCCAGGGCGTCTACGCGAACTCGATCGTCTCCTCCTCGCTGCTCGGTGCCATCGCCCGCGCGCACGGGCAGCCGCACGAGGAGACGCTGACCGGCTTCAAGTGGATCGGCCGTGTCGACGGCCTCGCGTTCGGCTACGAGGAGGCGCTCGGCTACTGCGTCGCGCCCGACCTGGTCAAGGACAAGGACGGCGTCTCGGCGCTGCTCCGGGTGGCCGAGCTCGCCGCCCGCCTCAAGGCCGAGGGACGCACGTTGACCGACCGGCTCGACGACATCGCCCGCGAGCACGGCCTCTACGCCACCGACCAGCTCTCTGTCCGGGTCAGCGACTTGGCGAAGATCACCGAGGCGATGACCCGGCTGCGCACCATCCCGCCCGAGGAGCTCGGCGGTCTGCGGGTGGAGCGGGTCGACGACCTCAGCCTGGGCAGCGCCGGGCTGCCGCCCACGGACGGGCTGCGCTACCGGCTCGCCGAGCAGGCGCGGGTGATCGTGCGTCCGTCGGGGACCGAGCCGAAGCTCAAGTGCTACCTCGAGGTGGTCGTCCCCGTGGAGCAGGGGCCCGACGCGGAGGGCGGCGTCGACGCGGCCAGGATCTCGGCGGCCGGACGGCTCGACGCGATCCGCGCCGACGTCGCGCGCGCGGCCGGGGTCTAGAGGAGCAGGCTCGCCACGAACGCCAGGCCGGTGACCACCAGCGCGGCCACCTCCGGCCAGGCGAGCACGTGCCGTGCCGGCTCGTGCGGCTGCGGCTCGCGACGGTGCTCCCGCTTCGCCTGGTCGACGAGCTCCTCGAGCCGGGTCAGCACGAACGTCTGGTAGCTCATCGCCCGCTCGTCGGTGGACGCGCGCTCGGCCATCAGCGCGAACTGGGTGAGCCGGCCGCCGCCGCTGGCCTGCTCCTTGCGGCGCCGCGCCTTGATCTCCTCGCGCAGCGACTGGCCGATCCCGATGCACACGTAGCGCTGGCCCCCGGACCAGATGTTGAGGGTCTGGCTCATCGATACCTCGTCGACCGCGACGTAGGGCACGTGGGCGTCGCGCACCGAGTTGCGCAGCACCACGTGGCGGGGGTACGCCGTGGCCCGCGGTCGCAGCTGCGTGACCCAGATGACGACGGCGAAGAACACCGCGCCGAGCACGAGCCGCAGGCCGGTGACGGTGTGGACGTTGAGCGCGACGTACCCGATCGTCAGGACGGCCGCGGCGAGGCCGGCGTACCCCACGAACAGCCCGTTGGTGGGCTTGAACCGCTCCACCGGCCGGAGCTGGTCCGGAGCGGGCTGCGAGGAGGTCATAGCTCGATTCTGCCTCGCCCGGAGTCGATTCTGCGAACCCGTCGCACGCACCTATGCTGGGTCGGTGACAACAGCCATGAGCTCAACGGCGAGTTCGTACGGCGTCCCGGCCGACCTGGCCGAAGCGACCTCGTCGAACGCGTCGCTACGACGATTCCTGCACGGACTGCCCGGGGTGGACCAGGTCGGCGCCGAGGCCCGCGCCGCGACGCTCGGCACCCGGTCGATCAAGACCACGGCCAAGGAGTTCGCCCTCGACCTGGCGATCCGGATGGTCGACCTGACCACGCTGGAGGGCCAGGACACTCCCGGCAAGGTGCGCGCGCTCGCCGCGAAGGCGATGCGCCCCGACCCCGCCGACCAGACCTGCCCGCAGACCGCGGCGGTGTGCGTCTACCCGGACATGGTCGGCGTCGCCAAGGAGGTCCTCGGGGACAGCGGCGTGCACGTCGCGTCGGTGGCGACGGCGTTCCCCTCCGGCCGGGCCGCGCTCGACGTCAAGCTGATGGACACCCGCGACGCCGTCGAGGCCGGTGCCGACGAGATCGACATGGTCATCGACCGCGGCGCCTTCCTCTCCGGGCGCTACCTCGAGGTGTTCGAGGAGATCGTGGCGGTCCGTGAGGCATGCCGGCGCGCCGACGGAACCGATGCCCACCTGAAGGTGATCTTCGAGACCGGCGAGCTGCAGACCTACGACAACGTACGACGCGTCTCGTGGCTCGCCATGATGGCCGGGGCCCACTTCATCAAGACCTCCACCGGCAAGGTGCAGCCGGCGGCAACCATGCCGGTGACGCTGGTGATGCTCGAGGCGGTCCGCGACTGGCGCGAGGTGACCGGCCAGATGGTCGGCGTGAAGCCCGCCGGCGGCATCCGCACCGCCAAGGACGCGATCAAGTACCTCGTGATGGTCAACGAGGTCGCCGGCCCCGACTGGCTGGACCCCGACTGGTTCCGGTTCGGAGCCTCGACGCTGCTCAACGACCTGCTCATGCAGCGCACCAAGATGCGCACCGGCCGCTACTCCGGCCCCGACTACTTCACCCTGGACTGATCACCATGGCCACCAAGCTCGAGTACGCCCCCGCCCCCGAGTCGCGGGCGATCGTCGACATCAAGTCGTCCTACGGGCTGTTCGTCAACGGCGAGTTCGTCGACCCGGTCGGCGGCAAGTCGTTCAAGACCATCTCCCCCGCGACCGAGGAAGTGCTCGCCGAGATCAGCGAGGCGTCCGAGGAGGACGTGGACCTCGCCGTGAAGGCGGCCCGCCGCGCCCACTCCCGGGTGTGGTCGCGGATGTCCGGGCGCGAGCGCTCGAAGTACCTGTTCCGCATCGCGCGCATCCTGCAGGAGCGCTCCCGCGAGCTCGCGGTGCTGGAGTCGATCGACAACGGCAAGCCGATCCGCGAGTCGCGCGACGTCGACGTACCGCTGGCCGCCGCGCACTTCTTCTACTACGCGGGCTGGGCCGACAAGCTCGAGTACGCCGGTTTCGGACCGAGCCCGCGGTCCCTCGGTGTGGCCGGACAGGTCATCCCCTGGAACGTCCCGCTGCTGATGCTGGCGTGGAAGATCGCCCCCGCGCTCGCCGCGGGCAACACGGTGGTGCTCAAGCCCGCCGAGACCACCCCGCTGACCGCGCTGCTGTTCGCCGAGATCTGCCAGCAGGCCGACCTCCCGCCCGGTGTGGTCAACATCGTCACCGGCGCCGGCGAGACCGGCCGGGCGATCGTGGCGCACGACGACGTCGACAAGGTCGCGTTCACCGGCTCCACCGAGGTCGGCCGGCTGATCGCCAAGACGGTCGCCGGCACCGACAAGAAGGTCACCCTCGAGCTGGGCGGCAAGGCCGCCAACATCGTCTTCGACGACGCGCCG
>JBQCEF010000166.1:0-4075 GCA_051960495.1 Nocardioides sp.
GCGGCGGACCAGCGTCACCTCCGAGATCGACGCGCAGACGCGGATCGGCGAGGTCTACATGACCTCGCTGCTGCGCGCCCAGCTGCGGCTCGCGACGCTCGTGCTGGTGACCGTCGGGGTGCTGGTCGCCGGGCTGCCGCTGCTGTTCCGGCTGGTCCCGGCGCTCGTCGGGGTCGAGCTGTTCGGGATGCCGCTGACCTGGGTGCTGCTCGCGTTCGCGGTGTACCCGTTCCTGGTCCTGGTCGGCTGGCTCTACGTCCGGGCCGCCGAGCGGAACGAGCGGGACTTCGCCGACGTGGTGCAGCGGCCGCCACGATGAGCAGCCGGAGCTGAACCGCCCGTGAGGTCGTCGTACGCCATCACCGCGGTCACCCTGGTCGCCGTCGCGACGCTGGGGATCGGCGCCTACGGCTGGCGGTTCTCCCGGACCACCAGCGACTTCTTCGTGGCCTCGCGCTCGGTCCGGCCGGCGCTCAACGCCTCGGCGATCGGTGGGGAGTACCTCTCCGCCGCGTCATTCCTCGGCGTGGCCGGGCTGGTGCTGGCGTTCGGGACCGACATGCTCTGGTACCCCGTCGGCTGGACGGCGGGCTACCTGGTGCTGCTCGTGCTCGTCGCGGCGCCGCTGCGCCGGTCGGGCGCCTACACGCTGCCGGACTTCGCCGAGGCCCGGCTGGAGTCGCGGCAGGTCCGCAGGCTCTCGTCGCTGCTGGTCGTCGGGATCGGCTGGCTCTACCTGATGCCGCAGTTCCAGGGCGCCGGGCTCTCCCTCGGCACGGTCGCGGGGACCGACCCCTGGGTCGGCGGGGTGGTCGTGGGCAGCGTCGTGCTCATCAACGTGTTCTTCGGCGGGATGCGCTCGATCACCTTCGTCCAGGCGTTCCAGTACTGGCTCAAGCTGACCGCCCTGCTGGTGCCGGCCCTGTTCCTGCTGAGCATCTGGTCGGGCGACGGGGCGACCTCGCCGGCCGACGCCGGCGTGATGACGGCCGGGGTGCCGGGCGACGTCTGGGCCTCGCCGCTCGCGACCGCCAGCGGCTACCCGCTCTACTCCACCTACTCGCTGATCGTGGCGACGTTCCTCGGCACGATGGGTCTGCCCCACGTGGTGGTGCGGTTCTACACGAACCCCGACGGCCGCGCCGCCCGTCGTACGACGCTCGTCGTGCTCGGCCTGCTCGGGGCGTTCTACGTGCTGCCGCCGGTGTACGGCGCGCTGGGCCGCCTCTACGCGCCGGACCTCATCGCGTCAGGCCGCACCGACACCGTCGTGCTGGAGCTGCCCGCCCGGATGGTCGCCGGCACCGGGGGTGACCTGCTGTCCGCGCTGACCGCCGCCGGTGCGTTCGCCGCGTTCCTCTCCACCTCCTCGGGGCTCACGATCGCGGTCGCCGGCGTCATCAGCCAGGACGTGATGGGCCGCAAGTTCCGCGGGGTGCGCGCGTTCCAGGCCGCTGCCGTCGTCGCGGTGGCCGTGCCGCTGTTCCTCGCGGTCAGCGCCGAGGGGGTCGGCGTCGCCCGCGCGGTCGGGCTCGCGTTCGCCGTCGCGGCCTCGACGTTCTGCCCGCTGCTCGTGCTCGGCATCTGGTGGCGCCGGCTCACCGCAGCCGGCGCGATCGCCGGCATGCTGGTCGGCGGGACGCTGGCGGGGGCTGCCGTGATCGTGACGCTGCTCGACGCCACTCCCGCCGGTGCGGCCGGCGCAGTCGTCGCGCAACCGGCCGCCGTGACCGTGCCCGCCGCCTTCGTGACGATGGTGCTGGTCTCGCTGGCGACCCGGTCGCGGATGCCGGCCCACGTGGCCCGGACGATGGTGCGGCTGCACACCCCGGAGACCGTCGAGCTCGACCGCGGGCCTTACCCGCTGTAGACCGCTCGTCGCAGCGCACCCGCCGTACGTCGCACCGCCACGTCCGCTCGGCGCACATCCGGTTTCGCTGCGTTCACCGGTCCCGGCGCGCTCTCTAGCGTGAGCGCCGTCACATCTCTCTTCGAACGAGGTGAATGCCGTGGCACACACGCCGCACCAGACGTCGGGGCACGCGATCTATCGCGAGCTCGCCGACACCGACGACTTCAAGCAGCTCCGCAAGCGGTACCGCTCCTTCGCCGTGCCGTGGACCATCGCGTTCCTGGCCTGGTACCTGGTCTACGTCTTCCTGTCGATCTTCGCCACCGACTTCATGGACACCCGCGTGGTCGGCAACATCAACGTGGCCCTGGTCCTGGGCCTGCTGCAGTTCGCCTCCACGTTCCTGATCGCGTGGCTCTACTCGCGGCACGCGGCCAGCGCCCTGGACCCGCTGGCACGCCGCCTCGAGCAGCGCTACAACGAGGAGGTCGGCCGATGAGCTCCTCGACCCTCACGACCGTGCTGTTCCTGGTCGTCGTGGCCGTCACGGTCGGCATCACCTTCTGGGCGAGCCGGCAGACCAGCGGCACCTCGGACTTCTACGCGGGCGGCCGCTCGTTCAGCGGCATGCAGAACGGGCTCGCGATCTCCGGCGACTACATGTCGGCGGCGTCGTTCCTCGGTATCTCGGGAGCCATCGCCCTCAACGGGTACGACGGCTTCCTGTACTCCATCGGCTTCCTCGTGGCCTGGCTGGTCGCGCTGCTGCTCGTCGCCGAGCTGCTGCGCAACTCCGGCCGCTACACGATGGCCGACCAGCTGGCCTACCGGATGAAGCAGCGGCCGATCCGCACCGCCGCCGCGACGTCCACGGTCGTGGTGTCGGTGTTCTACCTGCTGGCCCAGATGGTCGGCGCCGGTTCGCTGGTCGCGCTGCTGCTCGGCGTGAACAGCGAGGCGCTGAAGAACCTCACGATCGTCGCCGTCGGCCTGCTGATGATCTTCTACGTCACCGTCGGCGGCATGAAGGGCACCACCTGGGTGCAGATCGTCAAGGCCGTCCTGCTGATGACCGGCACGATCCTGATCACCGTGCTGGTGCTCGCGAAGTTCCACTTCAACATCTCCGAGCTGCTCGGCGCGGCCGCCGACCACACCGGCAAGGGCGACGCCTTCTTGAACCCGGGCCTGAAGTACGGCGTCAGCACCGCGAGCAAGATCGACTTCATCAGCCTCGCGCTCGCGCTCGTGCTCGGCACGGCGGGCCTGCCGCACATCCTGATCCGCTTCTACACCGTCCCGACCGCCCGCGCGGCCCGCACGTCGGTGCAGTGGGCGATCACCCTGATCGGGCTGTTCTACCTGATGACGCTGGTCCTCGGCTTCGGTGCCGCGGCCCTGCTCGACACCGGTGCGGACAGCGCGGTCGCCAAGAGCGGCGGCAACCTCGCCTCGCCGCTGCTGGCCGAGGCCGTCGGCGGAGGCAGCGGCACCACCGGAGGCGCCGTACTGCTGGCGCTGATCTCCGCGGTGGCGTTCGCGACGATCCTCGCCGTGGTGGCCGGGCTGACCCTGACCTCGGCGTCGTCGGTGGCCCACGACCTCTACGCCAACGTCTTCAAGAAGGGCGGCGCCACCGAGAAGGACGAGGTGCGGGTGGCCCGCATCGCGGCGTTCATCATCGGCGGCATCTCCATCGCCCTGGCGATCCCGGCGCAGAAGCTCAACATCGCGTTCCTGGTCGCGCTCGCCTTCGCGGTGGCGGCGTCGGCGAACCTGCCGTCGCTGATCTACAACCTGTTCTGGCGCAAGTTCAACACCCGGGGCGCCACCTGGGCGATCTACGGCGGCCTGATCACCTGCGTCGTGCTGGTCTTCTTCTCGCCGGTGGTCTCGGGCGCCGAGACGTCGCTGTTCACCGGCAGTGACTGGTCGTGGTTCCCGCTGAGCAACCCGGGCATCATCTCGATCCCCGCGGGCTTCCTGTTCGGCTGGTTGGGGACCATCACCTCGACCGAGCCGGCGGCCGTGGAGGCCTACGACGAGCTCGAGGTGCGCTCGCTGACCGGTGCCGGTGCGGAGGCCGCGATCTCGCACTGACACCCGACCGCCCCGGTGCCCGCCCCCCCCCCAACAGGGTAGTGGGGGCCCCCGTGGCGATGTAGGTTTACCAACAAGTTAACGAACCCCAAAGATAACAACCCAAGCTTTTTTTTGATAACC
>JBQCEF010000167.1:0-11349 GCA_051960495.1 Nocardioides sp.
TCCCCGCACTCGACCCGGCCACCCGGCTCGACGGGCCCGGCGACGCGCGCGCCGTCACCCACGGTCACCCCGCGGAGCCGGATGCGCGCAGCCACGACGGCACCCGGGCCGATCACCGAGTCGACCACCTCGGCGCCCTCGCCCACCTCCGCGGCGGCCATCAGGACCGACCCGGAGACGACCGCGCCGTCCCCGATCCGGGCGCCCGCCGCGACGGCCGACCCGCCGTCGACGCGCGCACCCGCGGAAACCTCCGCCCCCTCGTCGACCCACGCGGGGCCGGGGGCCCGACGTACGGCGGGGCTGCTGGCGGTGCCGAGGACGAGGTCTCGGGAGGCGGCCACCAGCGCGGCCGGCGTCCCGACGTCGCGCCAGTAGGCGTTCTCGACGTAGCCGACCACCACCGCACCGTCGGCCACCAGTCCGGGGAACGTCTCGCGCTCGACGGACACGACCCGGCCGGCGGGGATGCCGTCCACGACCGAGCGCCGGAAGACATAGCAGCCGGCGTTGACCTGACGGCTCACCGGGTCGTCGGACTTCTCCACGAACGCGGTCACCCGGCCCTCGGCGTCGGTCGGGACACAGCCGAACGGCCGGGCGTCCTCGACCTCCACCAGGTGCAGGGACACGTCGACCGGCCGCCCGGCACGAGGGGTGTCGAAGTCGGCGAGCTGCGCGCCGAGGTCGTGGCCCGACAGCACGTCCCCGTTGAGGATCACGACCGCACCGTCGGGGTCGTCGCCGAGCGCCGAGGCCACGTTGCGGATCGCGCCGCCGGTGCCGAGCGGGTCGCTCTCCTGCACGTAGTCCAGGCGGATCCCCCACCGGCTGCCGTCCCCCAGCACCGGCTCGAACAGGTCCGCGCGGTAGGACGTCGCGAGCACGACGTGCTCGACCCCCGCCGCGGCGAGCCGGCTGACCTGGTGCTCCAGGAACGGCACCCCGCCAACCTCCAGCAGGTGCTTGGGGCGGTGCGTGGTCAGCGGCAGGAGCCGGGTCCCGAACCCACCGGCCACGATGACGGCCTCGACGTGTCGTACGGACCCCGGAGTGGACATGGGCCGCATCCTGCCAGTTCCGTACAGTGCGGCCATGCCCTCCCCCACGACGTTCCCCGCCCTGCTCGCCGACCAGCTGCGTCGGGATGCCGCCCGGCCGCTGGTGACGTTCTACGACGACGCCACGGGCGAACGGGTCGAGCTGTCGGTGACGACCTATGCGAACTGGGTGGCCAAGACGGCCGGCCTCGCGCAGGACGAGCTCGACGTCGAGCGAGGCGGCCTGGTTCTCGTCGACCTGCCGACGCACTGGCTCGGCGCCGTGTGGCTCGGCGCCGCGTGGTCGCTCGGGCTGCGCGTCACCGACGACCGCGGTCGCGTCGACGAGGCGGACCTCGTCGTGTGCGGCCCCGAGTCCGTCGACGAGCTCGCACCCGCGGCGGCACGGGTTCCCGTCGTCGCGCTGTCGCTGCGGCCGCTCGGTGCACGGTTCGACGTACCGCTGCCGACCGGGGTCGTCGACTACGGGGCCGTCGTGCTCGGGCAGCCGGACGTGTTCATGCCGCTCGACCCGCCCGAGGGCGACGACGTCGGGTGGACGGGGCCCGACGGCGACGTCAGCCAGGGCGACCTGCTCCGCTCGGGCGTCGCGGGACTCGAGGACGGGGGACGCCTGCTCACCGACGTGAACCCCTGCCGGCGCGACGGTCTCGCCACGCTGGTGGCGCCGCTCGCGGCCGGCGGCGGCACGGTGTGGGTCCGCCACCCCGACGAGGGCTCGTGGGCACGCAGGTACGACGCCGAGCGCGCGAGCGTCGAGCTGCGCGCCTGACCGCCTCGGAGAGCCTTAGCCCACCAGGTCGTAGCCGCTGAAGCCGTCGGCCACGAAGCGACGGGGGCCGAACCCGGTGCTCGTGCCGGGCAGCATCCACAGCTTCCCGTTGGCCCCGGTCCGGACCAGGACGTCCGCGCGGCCGTCACCGTCGAGGTCGCCGGTGCCGACCATCCAGTCGTACTTCTTGGCGCCGGTCGCGACCTTGCGGGCGTTGGTGAGGCCGCCCGGCCCGTTGCCCGGGTAGAGGAGCAGCGCGCCGTCGGCGGTCTTGAGCAGGCTGTCGGGAGACCCGTCGCCGTCCCACAGGCCCAGTCCCGCCTGCGCCACGGAGCCGATCGCGCTGTGCGCGACGTAGCCGGGCCGGAAGCCCGTGGCGCCGTTGCCCGGGTAGATCCGCATGGCGCCGCCCGCCGGCTGGCCCATCAGGTCCGGGAAACCGTCCCCGGTGATGTCACCGACCGCCGCGACCAGGCGGACGGAGCCCCACCCGGTGCCTGCGACGACCGGGGCGGCGAGGCCGTCGTAGCCGTCTCCCGCCCGGAACAGCATCGAGCCGGTGGACGCCTGGCGCGTCATCAGGTCGCCCGACCCGTCGCCGTTCCAGTCGCCGACGTTGAGCACCAGATCGGTGTCGAGGAGGCTTGTCGTCGTCGGCGTGACGCTCTCGACAGGGACCCCGCCGCGGTTGGCGAACACCACCAGCCGTCCGTTTCCACGGCGGCCCACGAGGTCGTTGGCGCCGGTCCCGGTGACCGGGCCGCCGACGCCGAGGAAGTTCACCTGCCCCAGACCAGGGAACGGCCCGAGCCGCTGGGCGAGGCCGCCGTGGCCGTCGCCCGGGTAGACGAAGACGCGGCGATCTTTACGGACCCGTGCGACGACGTCGGCGAGGCCGTCGTTGGTCACGTCGCCGAGCGCCGTGACGAGGTCGTAGCCGGCCCAGGACCGCGGCAACGTGACCGGCGTGCCCAGGCCCGCCTGGCCGTTGCCGGGCACGAGCACCAGGCGGCTGCCGTCGCGCACCAGCAGGTCGGCGTTGCCGTCGCCGTCGAAGTCGCCCGCGCCGGAGGTCGCCGCGTAGGCCCAGCCGGTCGCGAGGAGGCGCGCCCTGGCGAAGCCGCCGGTGCCGTTGCCCGGGTAGAGCTTCAGGGCCTGGTTGTCGGCGCGGCGGCCGACCAGGTCGTTGCGGCCGTCGCCGGTCATGTCGCCGACGGCGACCAGCTGGTCGAGCGGGGAGAACTTCGCCAGCGACCTGACTGCGGGACCGTAGTGGCCCGCGCCGTCGCCGGGGTGCACGCCGGTGCGACCCGTGGCTGCCGACCGGCCGAGCATGTCGGGGATGCCGTCGCCGGTGACGTCGGGGGTGGGGACCAACAGGTCGTTGCCCTGCCAGCCGGTGGCCGCGACGGTGGAGCCGGCGAAACCGACCTGACCGCCGGTCCGCACGACGACGGCGTTGCCGGTGGCGCTGTCCCGGACCACCAGGTCGGGCCAGCGGCTGCCGGACAGGTCGTTGCCCTTGTTCCGGCTCGTGAACGGCCGCTGGTCGGCGGCGGCGAGGCGGCGGATCGCGGGGATCTGCGCGTAGAGGTACTTCCCCGGGCAGGCCGTCTTCCCGACGTCGCGGTGCCCGTTGATCGCCGGCAGCCAGCGGTTGTGCACCCACTGACGGGTCGACCCGGCGTCGACCCCGTGGAGGCTGAGCTTCCACGCGAACAGCCGCCCGTAGGCGTCGAGCAGCGCCTGGCTCGGGCGGGCGGTCTCGTAGTTGCCGATCGAGGACATCGCGAACGCGTCGTCGTTGTAGTTGAGCGTGTGCGCCCCGACGACGGGACGGTCCACCCCGCCGTACCGGCCCTCCCAGATCCGGCCGAAGCGGTCGACGAGGAAGTTGTAGCCGATGTCGCTCCAGCCTCGCGACTTCGTGTGGTAGGCGTAGATCCCCCGGATGATCGAGGGCACCTGGGCCGCGGTGTAGCCGTTGGCGTTCACGGTGTGGTGCACGAACCCGGCGTGCACCTCGCTGTAGCGCAGCGCGCGCTTGTCGCGCATCGACTCGTCGGCACCCCACTGGGCGCGGGAGTAGATCTGCGGGCGCGGCGTCACGTCGGCCGGGGTGCCGGCGAGGACGGCATCCGGATCGGCCGGGTCGGTCGGAGTCGGCTCGGTGGGGTCGGTCGGCAGGGGATCCGACACGTCGTCGGTGGTGCTCGCCGAGGCGAGCCGCGCGGTGTCGATCGCCGGCTCCTCGCGCCGGGCCCGGGCCGTCGCGCCGGGGTCGACGACCGCCAGGCTCATGCCGTCGGGGAGCGACTCGCCGTCGGCGGTGACGGCCTTGACCTGCACGTCGTCCACGGCGCCGACCACGACCGGGTCGGTGCCGTTGCGGGCGTGGCGGGCCTCCTCGCTGCCGGGGTCCGGGCCGTGGTCGGCGTCGTACGGCAGCTCCTGCCACGGCGACCAGGCGCCGTCCTGCAGGCTCCTCACGGACACGGTGATGTCGCCGTCGGCGATCCGGTCCGCGTGGTCCCAGGTGACCCCGACGGTCGCGTAGCCGTGCACCGGCTCCGGGACCGTCCGCACCGCGTCGGCAGTCCGGCCAACTCGCTGCGCGGACGCGGACTTGGTGGCACGCTGGAGCGGCACCCCCCGGTCGTCGGTGATCGGCACCTCGGTCACGGTGGGTTCGACGGGCTCGGCAGCCACCAGCGAGCCCGCGGACCGGTCCGGACCCGAGGCGTCACTCGCCGCCTGAGCCGGTGACTGCGACGGCGGAGCCACGATCTCCAGGTCGATGACTCCCGCCGCAGGAGCCGCCACGACCACGACCACGGCGCACGCCAGAGCCTGCTGACAGAGCAGGACGAACCGGCTGCGGCGGTGGCTCATTGTTGGTGCGTCTCCCAGGCTGACGTGTCACAGGCGTACCAAATGTCACATCAGCCACAGGGGGGCGCAATAGGTTCCGTTTAACTACAAACTTGTAATTCGTTTCGATGCGATTTCCCAAGCCTGCAAGGGGATTCTCCGCATGACCCCGGTCACGTCACAGCTCTTGTAAGACCGCCGCGACGCGGCACCGAGCGCCCCCAACTCCGCACGCGAAGCACCCCGTACGCAAGGATCACGACCGTTTCGCGCGGAACCAGCCGACCACGACCTCGGCGCTTTGCAGGACGCTGCGTAGGACACCGCTTTCGGGGAGCGAACGTCGCGAGGCGCGGTGCACCGCAAGGCGGAGGAGCGAAGGCGTAGCGGGCTACGTCGAGCGACGACAACGCAGCGGGGTGCCGCGTATCGCGGCGTGCAGCCCCCGAAAGTCAGACGTCGGCGCCCAGCTCGTCATCGTCCTGCTCGTCCTCCATCTCGTCGGAGTTCACGTCGTCGTCGTCATCGTCGTAGTGGAGGTACTTGATCCCCTCGTCGGTGGGACCGTCGAAGCCGAGGTGGCCCTTCTCGAGAACCAGCACCCGGTCGCACATCTTGCGCACCGACGCCGGCGCGTGGCTGACGTAGAACAGGGTCCGGCCGTCGTCCCGGATCTCCTGCATGCGTGCCAGGCACTTCTTCTTGAACGGGCGGTCGCCGACGGCGAGCACCTCGTCGACCAGGAAGATGTCGGAGTCGGTGTGGACGGCGACCGCGAACCCCAGCCGCGAGAACATTCCCGAGGAGTAGTGACCGACCGGGACGTCGAGGAACTTGCCGATGTCGGCGAACTCCACGATGGCGTCGAACTTGCGGTTGGTCTCCTTCTCGGTCATCCCGAGGATGGCGGCGTTGAGGAAGATGTTCTCGCGGCCGGTGAGCTGGGGGTGGAAGCCGGCGCCGGTCGCGATCAGCCCGGCGATGCGTCCCCGGGTGAGGACCTTGCCGCTGTCTGGCCGCATGACGCCGTTGATCACCTTGAGCAGGGTGCTCTTGCCCGAGCCGTTGAGCCCCATCAGACCGATGGACTCTCCCTGTTCGACCGTGAACGAGACGTCGTCCACGGCGAGGAACTCGTCGCTGAGGTCCTGACGGCGCAGCATCGCGATGGACATCTGCTTCAGCGTCCGGTGGTAGCGCATGGTGAAGCGCTTGCTGACGTGGTCGACGACGATTGACTCATTCATCACAGGCGCTCCGGGAACTTGTTCTCCAGGCGCGTGAACACCATCTGCGCGATGACGAGGAACACCAGGCAGACTGCCAGCTCCACGAGGCCGCGGCTGATGAGATGGTCGGGCATCTGCTCCTCGGCCGTCTTGGCGGGATCGGAGGTCACCGTCGTCCAGAAGCAGCGCTGCAGGAGCAGCACGGCCTCCGCGATGGGGTTGGCCAGGTAGATGCCCACGAACGCCTCACCGAACCGGTCCGCGACCTTGGAGAACGGGTAGAGCATGGGCACGCCGAAGTGGATGAACGCGGTCAACGTCTGCACGACGTTGGAGAAGTCACGGAAGAACACGTTGGCGGCGCTGAACAGCAGCGCCAGCGAGGTGCCGAGCACCGTGATCAGGGCGAGGCCGAGCAGCCCGGCCGCGAAGCCGGTCGCGTCCGGGTGCCAGCCGATCGCGAGGGCCGCGACCGTGAGGATCACCATCTGCGGGATCGTGTGATAGGCCGAGACGAGCATCGACGCGACCGGGAACATCTCGCGCGGCATGGCCATCTTCTTCACGATCGCCCGGTTGCGCACGATGGACCTGGTGCCCGCGGTGAACGTCTCGACGAAGTAGTGGACCGCGACCATGCCGGCGAACAGGTGGATGCCGAAGTACTCGATGCCCCGGTCCAGCCCGAGGACCATCCCGACGACGAAGTAGTACATCAGGAAGCGGATCAGCGGCTGGATGTAGGACCACAGCAGGCCGAGGAACGAGCCCTGGTAACGCGCGCTCAGCTCGCGCTTAACCAGCAGCGTGAGCAGGTAGCGCCGCTTGAACACGTCGAGCAGCCCACCGCGCGGCGCGGGGGGCGCCAGCGGGGCGTCGGGCACGTTCGACGCCCCGGCGGCCGCTGCGGTGGAGGCGCTCATCGGGCCCCGTCGGAGTCGTCTGCTGCGAACGTCTTGCTCCAGGCCTCGGGCGAGGTGATGTCCGGCAGCGCGTCCCGGTAAATCTGGGCGAGCCGCGGCCACTCGCGGTAGAGCCGCTGGTGGATCTCGACGGTGCGCTTGAGCAGGTCGCGGAACTCCTCCTTGTCGCGCTTGTGCCACGACGCACTGGTGCCGTCGGGCATGGACACGACCACCGAGTCGAACTGGGAGATCATCCACCACTTCGCGTCCATCGCGGCCAGCCAGGCCTCGGGGTGACGCTCGGCCAGGTCGCGCACCGGCAGGGTCTGCCGCACCGCGCTGGTGGCGGCGGCGAGCAGCTGGCCGACCCTGCCCTTCGGCGTGGTCGGGTCCTGGCCGCGCTTGGGAGGCTTCTCGCGCCGGACCGCCGGGAAGGCGTCGGGATCGGGCGAGGTCTGGGCGTCGGCGTACTGCTTGCGCTTGGCCTGCAGCTCGGGCAGCTTCGTGCGCAGCTCGCCGTGCAGCTGGTCGGGGCCGGCGAGGACGTCCTCGAGGGCGAGGTGCCGCAGCTCCGCGGTGGAGTACTGCAGCGCGAACAGGTGCTTGATCTGGTGGTTGAAGCTCTCGCGCACCACCCGGCCGCCGTGCTCGTAGGGCGAGTGCAGCAGCGCTGCGATCGTGCGGTTGCGCTGGTGGAAGTAGGACTGCCAGTCGAGGGCGTCGTTCTTGTCCGTCCACGGCACGTGCCACACCGCAGCGCCCGGCAGGGTCACGGTCGGGAAGCCGGCCCGGCCGGCGCGCACCCCGAACTCGGAGTCGTCCCACTTGATGAAGATCGGCAGGCTCAGGCCGACGGTCCGCAGCACCTCGGTCGGGATCAGGCACATGAACCAGCCGTTGAAGTCGACGTCGATGCGCCGGTGCAGCCAGCGGGAGCTGCGCAGGTTGCGGCCGGCGAAGTCCCAGTCGTTCTCGACCGTGGGGGGCGACTGCCACCAGAAGCGGTACTGGTTGATGATCTCGCCGAAGCTGTGCAGCCGCGCCTTGGAGTAGAGGCTGAACATGTGGCCACCGACGATGGTCGGCTTGCGGCACAGGTCCCCGAAGGTCACCGCGCGCACGATGCTCTCGGGCTCGCAGACCACGTCGTCGTCCATGCACATCATGTACGTCGAGCGCCCGGCCTCGAGCGTCTCGTACTGCGAGCGGGCGTAGCCGCCGGAGCCGCCCATGTTGGCCTGGAGGATGACCCGGAGCTTGTCGCCGAGGGCTTCCTCGGCGCGCGCGAAGCCCGCGTCCTCGGAGACCAGCTGCTTGCCCTGGTCGACCACGATGACCTCGTCGAGGACCGCGTGCACGTCCTCGTCGGAGCCGATCTGCGTCAGCAGCTTCGCGCAGAAGTCCGGGCGGTTCATCGTGGTGATGCCGATGGTCACCGACCCGGTCTCGGCCCGGTCGGCGGGGACGTCGGCGACCCAGGTCGCCTCCTCCAGCACCGCGCCGGAGGGACCGGCCACGATGTCGAACCAGTACCAGCCGCCATCGCCGAACGGCGTGAGCGACAAGTCGAAGCGGAAGTCCTCGGCAGCGTCGCCGGAGGTGCTGGCCGCGTCGACACGCTGCGCGCGCCCGTTGGGCATCGAGCGGTAGACGATGACCGTGGCGTCCGCGCCGGTCACCCGGACGTTGAGGGTGACCTCCTCGACGACGGTCCAGCGGCGCCAGTAGCTGGCCGCGAAGCCGTTGAAGTAGGTGCCGAACGAGATGCGGTGGTTCTCGGGCACGGCGTAACGGTGCCGGCCGAGCACGGCGTGCGGGTCCGGCTCGACCTCGGCGACCGGGTCGGACGGCGGGATCTTGCCCCGGGCGGCCGGTGTGAGGCCGCTCTTGTCTATGTCGAGCTGCGGCCGGTCCGGATCGACGTAGAGGGGGAGCACGTCGGTGTCCCGGTCGACCGGGAGCACGACGCGCTGCAGGACGCGTCGTACCGTCGGCTCACCGTGGGTCGCTGGGTTGGTGCTCACTCGTCCACGCCTCCGCTCTCCAGGGCCGAACCCGACTCGAAGTGGGGCTTCAGCTTGTTCTCGAACATGCTCAGCGCCGACCCGATCGCCATGTGCATGTCGAGGTACTTGTAGGTGCCGAGGCGGCCGCCGAACAGGACGTCGGGCTCCTTCTTCGCGAGCTCGCGGTACTTCAGCAGCTTCTCGCGGTCCTCGGCGGTGTTGATCGGGTAGTAGGGCTCGTCGCCCTCCTCCGCGAAGCGGGAGTACTCGTGCACGATCACCGACTTGCCGGGCAGGTAGGTCTTCTCGCGCTCGGGGTGGAAGTGCTTGAACTCGATGATGCGGGTGTAGGGCACTTCCTGGTCGTTGTAGTTGACGACGCCGGTGCCCTGGAAGTCGTCGACCTCCACGACGCTCTCCTCGAGGTCGACCGTGCGCCACGAGAGCTTGCCCTCGGAGTTGCCGAAGTACTCGTCCACGGGGCCGGTGTAGACGATCGGCACCTTGCCCTTGAACTCGTCGGCGACGTCGAAGAAGTCGGTGTCGAGCCGCACCTCGATGTTGGGGTGGTCGGCCATCTTCTCCAGCCAGGCGGTGTAGCCGTCGACCGGGAGGCCTTCGTACTTGTCGTTGAACCACCGGTTCTCGAAGGTGTAGCGGACGGGGAGCCGGGTGATGATGTCCGCGCTCAGCTTCGTGGGGTCGGTCTGCCACTGCTTGGCGGTGTAGCCCTTGATGAACGCCTCGTAGAGCGGGCGGCCGATCAGGGAGATCGCCTTCTCCTCGAGGTTGGTGGCGTCCTCGGTGGCGATCTCGCTGGCCTGCTCGGCGATGAGCGCCCGGGCCTCGTCCGGCGTGTGGCTCTTGCCGAAGAACTGGTTGATCAGCCCCAGGTTCATCGGGAGCGAGTAGACCTGGCCCTGGTACTTGCCGAAGACCCGGTGCTTGTAGTCGGTGAAGCTGGTGAACCGGTTGACGTACTCCCACACCTTCTCGTTGGAGGTGTGGAACAGGTGCGCGCCGTACTTGTGCACCTCGACGTTGGTCTCCGGGTCGCGCTCGGAGTAGGCGTTGCCGCCGAGGTGGTGACGCCGCTCCAGCACCAGCACCTTGAGCCCCAGCTCGTTGGCACAGCGTTCGGCGATCGTCAGCCCGAAGAACCCGGATCCGACGACTACGAGGTCAGCGTTCAACTCAGGCTCCTGGTGATGGGGGCTCCTCGGTGGTGTGTTCCCGCGAGACGGCACGGCTGCACAGTCTATCGACCGGACCCGTCCGCCCTGCGGCCCCGGTGGTTGGCGATCAGGGCGCGGTAGGCGACCCGCCGCAGACCCTCCGGCACGAGCCGGTAGCCGCCGCGGACCGCCACATTGCGCAGGTACTGCGAGCGCGTGGTGATCCCCAGGTCGAGGAACCGACGCTGCAGCGCCAGCTCGGACCGCAGCAGCCGGCGGCCGCCGCGCCGGGCGTAGGCCCCCGCCCCGACGCGGTAGCAGACCAACGGCTCCGCGAGGTTCGCCGGCCGGGCCCCGCCCTCGACCATCCGCGTGAAGAGCAGGTAGTCCTCCATCAGCGCCATGTCGCTGTAGCCGCCGGCCGCATGCACCGCCGCGCGCCGGTAGACGACCGTGGGGTGGTTGAACGGGTCGCGGAACCGAATCACGCGCCGGATCTCGTCGGGGTCGGTGGGTGGGGTGCGCCGGCCGACCACGTCGTCCGCGGAGGCGTGGAACTCCAGCAGCCCCGACCCGACGATGTCGGCGCCCGCCTCGATGACAGGGATCTGCTTCTCGAAGCGGTCGGGCATGCTCACGTCGTCGGCGTCCATCCGCGCGACGATCTCGTGGGTGCACGTCTCGAGCCCACGGTCGAGCGCCGGGCCGAGGCCGACG
Organism: Nocardioides sp.; assembly: GCA_051960495.1. Classification (GTDB taxonomy): domain Bacteria; phylum Actinomycetota; class Actinomycetes; order Propionibacteriales; family Nocardioidaceae; genus Nocardioides_B. The sequence continues at coordinate 10,737 of JBQCEF010000167.1, forward strand.
TTGGCGTCCATGACCACGTGCTTCACCGGGACGGGGCTGGTCGAGGCGAGGTCGGCGATGGTGTCGGCGAGCTCGGGCGGCACCGGACCGTCCTGGACGAGCACCACCTCGTCGGGCGGGCGCGTCTGCGCGTCGACGGTCGAGGTGAACGCCTCGCGGAGGAAGCCGGGATCGTCGCCGGCGTACGTCGAGATCAACAGGCTGAACGGCTGGCCGGGCGGGAGCACCTCGCCGGCCGACCCGGCCGGCCCCGGGAGCCAGCCGGCCTCGGCGAGCACGACGGCGTTGTCGCGCGGACCGGTCCGCAGCCCGCTGACCAGGCCACGGCGCAGGGCACGGGTCAGCGTGGCGCGGTCCGAGGAGGCGCGGAACGTCCGGGCCCAGCGGCGCAGCGTGGAGCCGCCGTACACCGCCTTCTCGGCAGGCGTCAGTCCATGGCTGCGGGTGAACAGCCACACCTTGTTGCGCACCTCGAAGAAGAACCGCTCCCCCGGGTCCGCGTCGGTCGAGCCGAACACCTTGGTCTTGTGCACCACGACGCTGTCGGGGCAGTAGAGCCCGACGTTGCCTCGGATGAGCCGGGTGGAGTACTCGAAGTCGTCGTTCCACAAGA
>JBQCEF010000168.1:0-9547 GCA_051960495.1 Nocardioides sp.
GCTCGGGCTGGGCGACGAGGGCGCCACGGTCGACGTGCGCGGCGCCACCGGCACGGTCGAGCGCGTCGGCGCCCGACAGACGCTGGTCCGGCTCACCGCGCCGGTCCCCGGGATGCTCAACGTCTACACGTGGGACGAGGGCGACGGCAAGGCGACGGCGGGCGTGCGGGCCTACCTGTTCTCCGCCGATGCCGCGGACTACGAGCGGCGCGAGGAGCCGGCCTGGCAGGAGTGGCTCCGGAGCATCTCCGTTCCGGCCTGACGTCGGCGTCGTACGGCGGCAGCGTCGTACACCCGAGCCCGCGCCGACCGTAATACCGGTTGGACCCGGCCCGCCGGGCGTGCGAGGATTCCGCGCAGCGGCGCCGTCCAGCGCCCAGCCCACGCATCGGCCCCAGTCCGAGCGAGGCGGCGAAGGGGAGCAGATCCTCGGGCGGTCAGGTGGCACTCGTCGAAGCACACGCACTGCGGCGGCGGACTGGGGACGCGACGCAGGCGAGGTGAAGACAGTGACCCAGGACCGCGACTTCAAGCGGGTCGTCCGCGCACGGATGGCCCGGACCGGGGAGACCTACACGGCTGCCCGAGCCGCCGTCGAGCAACGCGCTCCCGAGGTGGGCGAGCCCCAGGACTCCGCGTTCGACGCGGCCCGGCGTGAGCAGGAGCGGCTCGTCGCACGGCTGTTCAAGGACGGCCGGCTGGAGCAGATCCCGGCGAGGCGCAAGAACCGGGCCGGCGCGCTGCTGGAGGTGCTCACCCGGTTCGAACCCGGCCGGGCCTACAGCGAGCCGGAGGTGAACGAGGTGCTGCTCGGGGTCCACCCCGACTTCGCCTACCTGCGCCGCGAGCTGGTGAACTACCACTACCTCGAGCGCGAGGACGGCCGCTACCGCGTGGCCGGTCAGGCTCCCGAGCGCACGACCATGCAGCTCCAGGAGATCCCCGCCTGGGAAGCGGCGTGGTTGCCGGGCTTCCTGGCGGACACGAAGGCCTGACCGGTCAGTCGGCTCTCGGGCTGCTGGCCCGCACCACATCGGCCCCCGCGACGGTGGTGCGGTCCTGCCCGTGCCCGCCGTACCAGTCCAGGCACAACACGGTGGCGTCGTCGCTGAGAGCGTGCCCGGTGGCCTCCAGCACGCTGTCCGCGAGCGCGTTGGCGGCTTCGCGCGGGTGGAGCGGCGCCAGCTCAGCGATCGCCGCCCGCAGGTCGATGTTGGCGGCGTTGCGTTCCAGAATCCCGTCGGTCACGAACACGACCCGGTCGTCCGGCTGCAGCTCGAGGTCGACGGCCTGGTAGACGGTGTCCGGGTAGACCCCGAACGGCAGGTTGGTCGGAAGGGCGATGGTGCTCACTTCCCCTGCCCTGGCCAGGTACGGCGTGACGTGCCCGGCGTTCACCAGGTGCAGCGTGCCGGTGCGCAGCTCGAGGCGGCCGACGAGGCCGGTCACGAAGTCGTCGACGCCGCTGCCGACGTCGCGCTCGGCGACGGCGAGGTTGGCACTGCGGGCCTGCTCGACCAGCGAGTCGCCTCGCCGACGCGACCCGCGCAGGGCACTGACGCACAGGGTGGCGGTGAGCGCCGCGGCGACGCCGTGCCCCATCGCGTCGGTTACGGAGACGTGGAGCGTGTCCCGCTCGAGGCTGTAGTCGAAGGTGTCGCCGGCGATGTCCGTGGCCGGTTCGAGCCAGCCCGCCAGCGTGAACGCGCCGGCCTCGCACGTGCGCGGACCGGGCAGGAGCCGTTGCTGGATCTCGGCCGAGAGGCTGAGCGGCCGGCTGCGCTGTCCCCACTCGAAGAGGTCGGTGTGCCGACTGTTGGCGATGACCACGAACGCCAGCAGATGACCCACGCTCGCCACCTCGGCGATGTCCTCCTTGTCGGGTTCCTTCGGGACCACGAGCTCGAGCACGCCGATCACCTCGCCGCGCTCGGTGACCGGTACCAGGACCGTCCACGTCCCCTGGACCGCGCCGGCCTCCGGCGCCACGATCACGGGACGCTGGCCGCGGACGACCTGCTCGAGCGGGCCCCGGTCGAAGGGCAGCACCCAGGACGACTCCTCCTCCTGCCGCCGATGTCCGTCGTCGTCCGACGTGGCACCCCCGGGACCCGGCTCGGTGGCGAGCAGCGGCACGTGAGCCAGCCGCACCAGTGCCCGCCCCGAGGTGTCGGCGATCAGGAAGGAAGCGGAGTGGGCGTGCAGCCGTCGGCCGACCAAGGCGGTGAGCGCGCTCACCGCGTCGACGGGGGCGGCCGCTTCCGCCGCGTCGAGGAGACTGGTCAGTGCATCGTGCCCGGACACTCTCGAAGCATAGGCGCCCCGTCGTTCGACGTCTCGGATCAGAGGTCCACGGCGAGCCCGTCGTGCGCGACGTCCCAGCCGTCGAGGTCGGACGCCAAGGCGCTCGGCGACAGATGCGTGAGCAGCAGCCTCCGGCACCTCAGTCGACCGCGCACGCGGCTCAGCGTGCCCAGGTCCAGGTGCCACTTGACCGGCTGCACGCTGTAGCCCTCGCACAGGAACAGGTCCACGCCGTCCGCCGCCTCCACGAGCGCATCCGTCCACTCGGTGTCCCCGGAGTAGGCGACCGAGGCGTCTGCGCCCTCGATCCGCACCGCGAACGCCGGGGCGCCCGAGGCGTGGCGCACCTCGAACGGGACCACCCGCAGTCCTTCGAGCTCGACGCCGGTCCGGTCGGCGTGCTCGACGACGTGCACCTCGAAGCGGCGCTGCACGCGGCTCGAACCCGGGTACAGGACCTCCATGGCCTCCGCCAGGCGTTCCCGGGTCCCCGGTGGCCCGACCACGGTCAGGTCCTGGGTACGGCGGCGGAACTGCCCGTCCAGGATCAGGAACGGAAGCCCGCCGAAGTGATCGCCGTGCAGGTGGGTGACAACGACGGCGCTCACGTCGTTGGCATCGATCCCCTGCTGTCGCATCGCCGTGAGGCTGGTGGCCCCGCAGTCGATCAGCACGATGGGCGAGGGGGGCTCGGCGACGAGCGCGATGCAGGTCTGGAACCGACCGCCGGAGCCGAACGCGTCCCCGCTCCCCACGACCGTCACGCGCACCCGCCGATCCTCGCACGCCTTTCCAGGGCCAGCCGGGACCTCAGTCACTTTCGCGGCTCGCCGCCATGGACGAGATTGAGCACGTGACCGAGCAACAGCCCTATGAGGTGGTGCAGGAGTACCCGGGCTTCGAGCTGCGGCGGTACCCGGACCACGTGGTCGCCGAGACGCGGGTGAGCGGGTCGTTCGAGGGCGTCGGCAACAAGGCGTTCATGCGCATGGTCGGCTACATCGGCGGGCGCAACGCGCAGTCGCACAAGCTCGCCATGACCGCCCCGGTGCTCCAGGAGAGCGAGGAGGAGGCGGGCACCTTCGTCGTGAGCTTCGTGCTGCCCGCCGGCACGGACCTCCAACGGGCCCCGCTCCCGGCGGACCCCGGCGTGCAGCTGCGCACCGTGCCCGCCCAGACGGCGGCCGCCCTGCGATTCTCCGGCCGCTGGTCGCGCGGACGCTACGTGGAGCACGCGGAACGGCTGCTCGCCGCCATGCACGCTGCCGACCTGGACGTCGCCGGGCGGGTCAGGTTCGCGCGCTTCGATCCGCCGTGGACGCCCTGGTTCCTGCGGCACAACGAGGTCGTCGTCCCCGTCGTACCTCCTCCCACCCAGCAGCGGAGCCGCTGAAGGGTTCCTCAGCGAGGGGTCGCGCTGCCCGGCCGGAACGGTGCCCCGTGGCCGGGGACGATCGTCGTCGCGAGGTCGAGCACCCGCTCCCGCTGCTCCCGGAGCAGGTCCCGGTCGGTGGCGTAGGGGTCGTCGGCGGGACCCTCTGCGGTCCACCACAGGTGGGTGAGGGCCGCGACGCCCTCGGAGGTGCCGACCAGGGTCGTGATGTCCTGCGGGGTGTGGCCCGGCGTGGCCAGCAGCCGCACGCTCGGGGAGAGCTGGACCCCCTCGGCGTCACGCACCTCGATCACGTCGTTCTCGATGACCCACCGGAAGTCGTGGACCGGGACGACCGGGAAGAGCGCGATGTTCACGGTGTGGTCGAGGTGGTGGTGGCTCACGACGATGTCGGTGACGTCCTCCGGCCGGACCCCCAGCTCGTGCAGTGGCCGGAGGATCAGGTCGCGGTCGCTCACCATGCCGGGATCCACGACGATGACCCGGTCGCCGTCCCGGATGAGGCTCACCGTGCCGGCCACGTGCGGCAGCCGCGCGTATCCCTCGACCAGAACGTCCAACCGCGCCGTATCAGCCAGGTCCGTCACCGGCCGAACGTAACACCGCCTCGGCCCGGGCTTCGAACATTTCCTCAAGCCCATCGCCCGGTCTGCGTTCCCACTTATGTACCTGGACAGTTACGTACCCACTCGGTTACAAAAGAGGGATGGAGGCTGCACTCAAGGCGTTGGCGGACGAGAGCCGGCGGACCATGCTCGAGGCGCTCGCCGACGGTCCGGCGACGGCGGGCGAGCTGGCAGCACTCCTCCCGATTGCACGACCGGGCGTGTCACGGCATCTGCGCGTGTTGCGCGAGGCCGGCCTGGTCGAGGTTCGCCAGCAGGCCCAGCGACGCGTGTACTCCCTGCGCCCGCAGCCGCTGGCCGAGATCGACGACTGGCTGGGTCGCTACCTCGAGCAGTGGGAACACCGGCTGGACGCCCTGCACACCGAGATCGCGCGCGGCAAGCGCGCACGAAGGAGCACCCGATGAGCACCCACCCACCCGGCAGCGTCCGCACGATCGGCACCCTGCGGGCCGCCGACGGGAGCGGAGTCGTCCGACTCGAGGACCGGTTCGACACCGACGTGGACGACCTGTGGTCCGCGCTCACCGAACCCGACCGGCTCGCCCGATGGCTCGGCGAGGTCGAGGGAGACCTGCGCCAGGGCGGCGAGTTCCGCGCCCACTACTTCGCCAGCGGGTGGGAAGGGACCTGCCGGGTCGAGGTCTGCGACGCCCCACGACGACTGCGCCTCCTGACCCGGTCTCCGGGCGAGCCGGACGGCGTCGTCGAGGTGACGCTCACCGCCGACGGCGGCCAGACACTGCTGGTCATCGAGGACCGCGGCGTCCCCTTGGCACAGGTGGCGGCGTACGGAGCCGGAGACCAGATCCACGTCGAGGACCTCGCCGCCTACCTCGCCGGCGGCGAGCGCTGCGACGCGCGGTCGCGCTGGCAGGAGCTCCACCCCGCCTACCAGGAGCTCGCCGGACGGCTGGAGTCCTGAGCCTCGGCGGGTCTCACTCAGGCGACGATGCTCAGCACGCTCAGCGTCATCGCGAAGCCTCCTGAGGCTGCCGCGACCAGGGGCGCGCGGCGCGTGCCGGCGGGCGAGCGCCACGCGACCAGCGAGCCCGTGCCCAGGGCGCCGAGGCCCAGCACCGCGGCCGCGGTCTCGGCGACCAGCCACGGCGAGGCATCCGCGCTGATCCATCGGGTCGGCGGAGCGAGCCCGACGATCCAGCTGTACGACGCCAGCCACAACAGCACCGCCATGCCGCCGAGCCCGATCGCCAGCATCCGTAACGCCTGCATCGACCCCTCCCCACGCCCCGGGCGCCGAGTCTATGAGGAACCGACCGAGCGTTCACGACGATCTGACGCCGTGCCCGCGACCCCCTAGGCTCCTCGGCATGCGGGAGGTCGAGGCGGAGGCGGTCGCGCTGCTCGCCGACCTTGTGAGGATCGACAGCGTGAATCCCGGTCTCGTGCCCGGCGCCGCCGGCGAGACAGCCGTCGTCGAGCACCTGCGCGGGCGGTTGGAGCGCGCCGGGTTCACCACCACCGTGGTGCCGGCGGCCGTTCGCGAGGACCGTCCCAGCCTGGTGGCCGTGCCGCCGGGCCCCTCGGACCGGCCGACCGTCGTCCTCAACGGACACCTCGACACGGTGGGGGTCGCGGGGATGCCCGATCCCTTCACCCCGCGCGTCGAGGGTGAGCGCCTCTACGGCCGCGGCGCGGCTGACATGAAGGGCGGGGTCGCGGCGATCGTGGCCGCCGCGGAGCAGCTGGCCGCCTCCGGCGCTCCGGTGCGGCCCGTCCTCGCCCTGGTCGCCGACGAGGAGGACGCCAGCCTCGGGAGCGAGGCGGTGATCGATGCCCTCGACGGCCTCGGGATCCGGCCCGACGGCTGCCTGATCGCCGAGCCGACCGATCTCGCCCTGGCCAGGACGCTGCGTGGCTTCGCCGTCGTAGGGGTGCACTTCACCGGCCGCGCCGCGCACAGCTCGCAGGCCGAGCTCGGCGTCAACGCGGTGACCCACCTGGGCCGGCTGCTCCACGCGGTCGACTCGAGGGCGGCGGACGTCCGCGCCGGCGGCGGGGACCTGATGGTGACGGTGGCCCGCGGCGGCGAGTCCGCGTTCGTGGTGCCCGACCACGCCGAGTGCCTCGTCGAGCTGCGCACCACGGCCGACCGGCCGAGCGCCGCCGCGCTCGAGGAGGTGCGCTCGCTCCTCCAGCCCGACTGGCACGCCGAGGCCGAGCTCGTCGCTCACCGCGACGGCTGGCGGCTCGACGACGCGGGCCCGGCCGCAGACCTCGCCGTCCGGCTCGGCGATGCGCTCGGGACCGGACCGACCTTCGACGCGCCGTACTGGATGGAGGCGCCGCTGTGGCAGCAGACCTGCCCGACCCTGGTGTGCGGCCCCTCCGGCGGCGGTCTCCACGCGGTCGACGAGTGGGTCGACCTGACACAGGTCCGCGCCTTCGCGTCCGCGCTGGTGTCGGTCGTGGCGCAGTGGAGCCCGGATGCCGACTGACCCGCGCGGGCTGCGGGGCGAGGCGCCGCTCCTCGACGCCTGGCTGCGCTTCCGCGAGCAGCCACCGACGCCGTTCACCATCCCCGGCCACAAGCAGCGCAGCGACCTCGTCGGCGACGTGGTCGCCGCGGACGTCCCGCTGTACGCCGGGCTCGACTCGATGAAGCTCGCGGCCGGTGTGCTCGCCGACGCCGAGGCGCGTGCGGCCAGGTTGTGGGGCGCGGACTTCTGCCGCTTCTCGACCGGCGGTGCCACCCACGCCAACCAGGCGGTCGCGCTGGCCGTGGCCGGCGACGGCGACAAGGTCGTGGTCAGCCGGACCCTGCACCGTTCGCTGCTGCTCGGCCTGGTGCTCGCCGGGCTGTCGCCGGTCTGGGTGCGCCCCGAGGTCGATCCCGCGACCGGGTTGCCGCTCGGGGTGGCGCCGGAGACGGTACGCCGCGCACTGGCCGAGCACCCCGACGTACGTGCGGTCTTCGTGGGCGACCCGTCGTACGTCGGCACCGTCGGGGACGTCGCCGGCCGGGCCGACGCGGCGCACGAGCACGGCGTCCCGCTGGTCGTCGACGCGGCGTGGGCCGCGCACTTCGGCTTCCACCCCCACCAGCCGGCCCACGCGCTCCACCACGGCGCCGACGTGATGGTGACCAGCGCGCACAAGACCCTGCCGGCGTGGAGCCAGGCGGCCCTCGTGCTCGCCCGCACCGAGCGCATCGACGCCGCTCGACTGGAGGCGGGAGTCGAGGCGGGCGCGACCACGAGCCCCGCCGGCGCGATCCTGGCGAGCACCGACGCGGCCCGGGCACTGCTCGAGCGCGACGGCGCGGAGCTTCTCGAGCAAGCCATGGCAGCGACGCGGACGGCCCGTGACCGGCTGCGGGAGGTCGACGGGCTCGCCGTGCTCGACGGCGCGGGCGTCGACCCGCTGAAGCTGACGGTGCTCCTCTCCGGCACCGGGGCCGACGGCAACCGCGTGGAGCAGGACCTGCTGGCCGAGGGGCTCCCCGTCGAGTCGGCGGACCGGGACGTGATCGTCGCGGTGGTCTCGCTCGCCGACACCGCGGCGACCCTGGACCGGCTGGCCTCGGTGATCGCTGCGTCGGTCGAGCGACACCGGGGCGCGGCGCGGGCGGTCGTGGGTCCGGCGGCCTACCGGGTCGAGCCCGTGGTCGCCATGCCCCCACGGGAGGCGTTCTTCGCCACCGCCGAGGCCGTGCCGGTCGACCGAGCCGTCGGACGGACCTGTGCCGAGCTCGTGGCGCCCTACCCGCCCGGCATTCCCGTCCTCGCGCCCGGGGAGCAGGTCACCGACGCGGCCCTGACCGCCCTCGACGGGGCCCGGCGCGCCGGCGTCAGGATCGCCTACGCCGCCGACCCGTCACTGGCCACGCTGCGCGTGATCAGCTGACCCGGTCGGCGGCCTGCACGATCAGCTCGGCGAGCCGCTCGGGCTGGGTCAGCTGGGGCCAGTGCCCGCCGGGGAGGTCGACGTAGTCCACCTCGCGGATCCGGGCGAACTCGCTGACTGGTTCCTCGCCCTCGTCGACCCAGCTGCGCAGGTCCTCGGCGGTGTACTCGGGGCACACCGCGGTCACGGGTACGTCGTACCGGCGCGGGTCGCGCAGCTCCTGCGGCTGCGCCAGAACGCCTTCGGGCACCGGGATCGCCTCGGCGTAGAACCGCGCCAGCAGGTCGTCGTCGAAGTCCACGACGTTGGCGTCCTCGCCGATCTCGCGCCAGTCCGGCATGGGCACCTCACCGTTCTCCACCGGCAGGCCGCTGACGAGGGGGCGTCCATCCGGGGTGGGGAACCCGCCGACGTACACGGCTCGGGCCACACGATCCGGCCGGGCGTCGACGCCGGCGTGGGCGATACCGCTGCCCGCCGAGTGACCCACCAGCAGCACCGGCCCGTCGGCCGCGTCGATGGCAGCGACCGCCGCCGCGACGTGGTCACGCAGCGTGATGCCTGCTCGGGAGGCTGCCTTGCTCTCCATCCCCGGCAGGGTCACCGGGCGGGCTCGGTGCCCGGCCTGCTCGACCCCGGGGACGACCTTGTCCCAGCTCGAGCCGTTGAGCCACAGGCCCGGAATCAAGATGACGTCCATGCGGGTTCCTCCGTGCGAGTTCGGGTGCGGACACGCAGCACGCTAGCCGCGGTTGCGGACGATCCGCGTCCGGTTGCGCACGACTTCGGGTCGCGGGGACGGCCCGTGAGCGTCCTGCTTCTACGATGCACAGCGATGAGACTCGCCGTGCAGCAGCTGATCGACCCGGACCTGTTCTCCCTCGTCGAGCCGTCGCGCAGCTTCTACGCCGACCGCGTTCCTGGCCGTGGCCCGAGCAGCCTGGCGGAGCTACGCGACGTCCGCGCTTCCCTCCCGGCGCCGGCTCCCTGCGACCCGGCACCCGTCGAGGAGACCGTCAGCGCCGACGGACGCAGCGTCCGGGTGCGGATCCACCCTCCGGTCGTGGCGCCACCGGCCGCGGTCGTGCTGGAGATGCACGGCGGCGGGTTCTACCTCGGATCAGCGGCCGCGAGCGACCGCACCAACCGCCGGCTGGCCGACGCGCTCGGAGCCGTCGTGCTGAGCGTGGACTACCGGCTGGCTCCCGAGCACCCGTGGCCGGCAGCACCCGATGACTGCGAGACCGCGGCGCTCTGGCTGGCCGACCACGCGCGAGAGCGGTTCGGCACCACCAGGCTGGCGCTCATCGGTTTCTCGGCCGGGGCGACCCTGGCGATGGCGACGCTGCTCCGCATG
>JBQCEF010000169.1:0-6002 GCA_051960495.1 Nocardioides sp.
CTCCAAGGTCGTGGCCGGTCGGATGGATCTGCAGTACGCGTCCTTCGACCTGCGGACGCTGCTCGACGGGGCCGCCGGCATGCTTCGGGAACGAGCCGCCGGGCACGGCGTGGTCGTGCGCGTGCACGTCGACGAGGGCATCGACACGGTCTACTCCGACGAGCTCCGGCTCAAGCAGGTCGTCCTCAACCTGATGACGAACGCGGTGAAGTTCACCGGAGACGGCGGTCGTGTCGAGGTGCGGGCGGCGCGCATCCCGGGGGCCGTCGAGATCACCGTGGCCGACAACGGCATCGGCATCCCGGTGGAGGACCGCGAGCGCATCTTCGAGTCGTTCCAGCAGGGCGGACGCGGGAGCAGCCGGGAGGAGGGCACCGGCCTCGGCCTCACCCTGTCCCGCCGCCTGGTCGAGCTGCTCGGCGGTCGGATGTGGCTGCAGAGCGAGGTCGGTGAGGGCAGCACCTTCGGCTTCACCTTGCCCGCTCGCGACGCCGAGCTCGACGAGCCCCGACCCGTCAGCGGGCACGACGACCGACCGGGGATCGTGGTGATCGAGGACGACCGGCCCTCTCTCGACCTGTTGACCGCCTACCTCGGCGGGGCGTTCGAGGTGACGGCCGCCTACGACGGCCCGTCCGGCCTCGCGGCGGTGAGACAGGCGCGGCCCGCGGCGATCCTGCTGGACATCCGCCTGCCGGGGATGAGTGGCTGGACCGTGCTGGAGCAGCTGCGGTCCGACCCCGAGACCCGCGACATCCCGGTCGTGGTCGTGTCGATCGTCGACGACCGCGCGCGAGGTGCCGCGATGGGTGCCGCGGCCTACCTGGTCAAGCCACTGAGCCGGGACGCGCTGCACGCCGCCCTCACCACCGTCGGGCTGCGGCTGCCCGAGCAACGCGAGCCGTGGGCGGAGGTGAGGGAGCGGTGACGCGGCAGCGGATCCTGGTCGTCGAGGACAACCCGAAGAACCTCAAGCTCGTCCGGGACGTGCTGGAGCACTCCGGCTTCGAGGTGGTTGCGGCCACCTCCGGAGAGGACGGCGTGCGTCTCGTCGGCGAGCTCGCGCCCGACCTCGTGCTGATGGATCTCCAGCTGCCGGGCATCGACGGCACCGAGGCGTTGCGCCGCATCAGAGCCCATGACGCCGACGTGCCGGTGGTCGCGGTGACCGCATTCGCGATGAACGACGACCGCGAGCGTGCGTTCCGTTCCGGTTTCGACGGCTACCTGGAGAAGCCGATCAGCGTGCGATCCCTGCCCCAGCAGGTGCGCGACCACTTGCGGCCGGGGAGCACGGCATGACGGCACCGCACGAGGCACGCATCCTGGTGGTCGACGACCAGCCGGCGAACATCAGGCTGCTCGAGGCGATCCTCACGCCCCGGGGGTACGACGTGCGTGCCGCCCCGTCGGGGGGCCGGGCCCTGGAGGTGCTCGCCGACGAGGAGATCGACCTCGTCCTGCTCGACATCGTGATGCCCGAGATGGACGGCTACGACGTGTGCCGACGGATCCGCGACTCGACCGACACGGCGTACCTGCCCGTCGTGATGGTCACCGCGAGCGGGGACGAGCAGAAGATCAAGGCACTCGAGGCCGGCGCGGACGACTTCTTGACCAAGCCGATCAACCAGAGTGAGCTGCTCGCGCGCGTGGCGTCGCTGGCGCGGATCAAGCGCTACCAGGACACGATCAAGCGACAGGCCGACGAGCTGGCGGCGTGGAACCGCGAGCTGGAGTCGCGGGTGCAGACGCAAGTGACGCAGCTGGAACGGATGGGACGGCTGCGCCGCTTCCTCTCGCCCCAGCTCGCCGAGCTGATCGTGGACTCGGGCGACGAGACGTTCCTCGAGAGCCACCGGCGCGAGATCGTCGTGGTGTTCTGCGACCTGCGCGGCTTCACCGCATTCGCCGAGTCGAGCGAGCCGGAGGAGGTGATGGGGGTCCTGCAGGGTTACCACCAGGCGCTCGGTGACCTGATCTTCCGGTTCGAGGGAACGCTGGAACGCTTCGCCGGCGACGGCCTCATGGTGTTCTTCAACGACCCCGTCCGCTGTGACGACGGGCCGCTGCGGGCGATCCGGATGGCTCTGGCGATGCGCACCCGGGTCCGCGGTCTCGCCGAGACCTGGTCGCGCCAGGGTCATGACCTGGCCCTGGGGATCGGCATCCCACAGGGCTACGCCACGCTCGGCACGATCGGCTTCGACGGTCGGCTCGACTACGCGGCGATCGGGAGCGTGACGAACCTGGCCGCCCGCCTCTGCGCGGACGCCGAGGCCTGGCAGATCCTGGTCACCGAGCGGGTCAGCTCCGCGGCCGGGTCGCTCGTGGTGGTCGAGGACGCAGGGACCCGCGAGCTGCGTGGCTTCAGCCGGGCCGTGCACGCCTTCAGCGTGAAGGGCGTCGACAACTCACGGACCGTGGCGTGAGCGGGGACCTGTGGACCGCGCCGGCCGCGATGCCGGACGTCTTGTCCGCGTTGTCGGAGGCCGAGCGGTACGCGCGGTTCGACGCGCTGCAGGCGCGGATGGCCGGGGTGTGGGAGTCGATGCGGCTCAACCACGACGACGAGTCGGTCGTCGTCGTACCGTCTATCACCCTCGACCGCGCGGTCGCCGCCAGCGGAACCATGACGCAGGCCTACGAGGAGCGGTTCTTGTTCCTCCTGGTGCTGCTGCGCCAGCCCCGGCTGCGGATGGTCTACGTGACCTCGATGCCCATCGCACCCGAGATCGTGGAGTACTACCTCGCGCTGCTGGCCGGCGTCATCCCCAGCCACGCGCGGGCCCGGCTGTCCCTGGTCGCGGTGCACGACGCGTCTCCGCGCCCCCTGAGCGAGAAGCTGCTGGAGCGCCCGCGCCTGCTCCGGCGGATCGCCGCACAGATCCCCAACCCGGCACGTTCGCACCTGGTGCCCTACAACACGACGGAGCTGGAGCGCGACATCGCGCTGCAGCTGGGCATCCCGATGTACGGAGCCGACCCCCGCCTTGCCCCGCTCGGCTCCAAGACCGGGTGCCGCCGGATGTTCGCCGAGGTCGGGATCCCGCACCCGCAGGGGGTCGAGGACCTGCACAGCCTCGACGAGCTCACCGATGCGCTGCTCGGCATGCGGGCTGCGTGCCCGTCGATGGAGAGCGCCATCGTCAAGCTCAACGAGGGCATGTCGGGGGCCGGCAACGCCCTCGTGCGCCTGGCCGGCCTGCCGGTTCCGGGCTCCGGTGACGAACCGGCGGCGCTGCGGGCCCGCCTGGCGGCGATGGAGCTGGAGTCGCCGACCATGCCGCTCGATGCCTACCTAGCCAAGCTGGCCGAGGGCGGCGGGATCGTCGAGGAGCGGATCAGCGGCGAGGAGCTCCGCAGTCCGAGCGTGCAGCTTCGCGTGCTGCCCGGTGGGCAGGTCGAGCTCCTCTCCACCCACGACCAGCTGCTCGGGGGCGCGAGCGGGCAGAGCTACCTCGGCTGCCGGTTCCCCGCTGCTCCTGAGTACGCCCGCCTGATCACCGCTCACGCCGAGACGATCGGGCACCGCCTGGCGCAGGAGGGTGCGCTGGGACGGTTCGCCGTCGACTTCGTCGTGGTGCGCGGCGCGGACGGCCACTGGACGGCGTACGCGATCGAGCTCAACCTGCGCAAGGGCGGCACCACCCATCCGTTCCTGACCCTGCAGGTCCTGACCGACGGGCGCTACGACCCCGCGACGGCCCTGTTCCTGACGCCGCGCGGCCACGAGAAGCACCTGGTCGCCACGGACCACCTCGAGTCCGACCCTCTCCGTGGGCTCGCGCCCGCGACCTGTTCGACATCGTCGCGAGGCACGGCCTGCACTTCGACCAGTCCCGTCAGGTCGGCGTCGTGTTCCACATGATCAGCTGCCTGACCGAGCACGGGAGGGTCGGGCTCACCGCGGTCGGGGACAGCGCGGGGGAGGCCGACCGGCGCTACCGCGACGCGGAGCGCATCTTGATGGAGGAGGCACGACAGGCGCTCGAGGAACCGCCGCTTCCTGTGTGAGGCTGTCATGGTGACCAGGATCTGGTACGTCGCCTACGGCTCCAACCTCGGCCTGCGCCGGTTCCGGTGCTACCTCGCCGGCGGCCGGCCGGCCGGCGGGAGCCGCAGCTACGAGGGCTGCCGCGACCCGGCGGACCCGAAGCGAACTGCCGGTGTCGTCGTCCGTGGCGCCCTGGTGTTCGCCGGGGACTCCGGCGTGTGGGGCGGGGGAATGGCGTTCCTGGATCCGGAGGCGTCGTCGGAGGTGGCCTGCCGTGCCTACCTTGTGACGGCGGACCAGCTCGCCGACGTCGCCGCCCAGGAAATGCGTCGCCACCCCGGCGGTGACTTCGCGCGAACCCTGGTCGACCTCCTCGACGAGGTGGTCGCCATGCACTCGGTCGGGCCGGGCCGCTACGAGACGGTGGCGCGGCTGGGCGAGGTCGACGGGACGCCGATGTTCACCGTCACCTGCTCGGACCCCGACCGGTTGACGCCGGTCCCTCCGACCGCTCCTTACCTGCGCTCCATCTGCCTCGGTCTCCGTGAGGCTCATGGGTGGGAAGCCGACCGAGTCGCGGACTACCTGCTGACGGCGCGCGGAGTCGACGCCGCCTGGAGCAGGGCCGACCTGCGACACCTCGCGGCGACCAGCGTCGAGCACGCCGAGTGAGCGCCGGTTGAACCGTTCCGCCCTGCCGCTCGTGTCGTGGGCAAGGAGGAACGACCATGACCCACACCTCGATCCCACTCGTCCCCAGAACCCCTGCCTTGCTGCTGTCCGCCTGCCTGATGGGCGCGGGCACGACGGCCGCCCTGAACGCGCCCGCCGCCACCGGCGCCGAGCAGAGCGTCCGGACGCTCCAGGCGACGCTGCGTCCCAGCGGCGACCCCGACGGCTCCGGCGAGGCGCACTTCCGGCTCCGTCGGGCAGCCGGCAAGGTCTGCGCCACCGTCGAGTGGCACGGCATCGAGCAGCCTGACTCCGCGCACATCCACCGCCGCTCCACCGGCGCGGTCGTCATCGATCTGGGCGGGTCGGTCACGGGCGGCGCGCACTGCGCCACGGGTGTCCGGCCCCGGCTGATCGGCAAGATCCTCGACCACCCGCGCCGCTTCTACTTCAACGTGCACAACGCGACCTACCCGGCCGGCGCGATCCAGGGCGTCCTGCACCGCTGAGGCGCACACTGATCCCGACGGGCGGCGCGAGAGACCGAGGAGGTGGGGGTGGCCGGCAGCCAGGTGACGCTCATGCAGCAGCTGCACGACGAGCACGCGGCGGCGCTGTGGAGCTACTGCGTGCGCCTGACCGGCCACGACCACGCCCGCGCCGAGGACGTCGTGCAGGAGACGCTGCTGCGCGCCTGGCGGCACTTCTCCGTGCTCGACGAGGCCCACGGATCGGTGCGGGCGTGGCTCTACACGGTGGCGCGCAACATCGTCATCGACGAGTGGCGCACCAAGCGCGCCCGCAGCGAGGTCGCGTTCGCCGAGGTGCCCGAGCCGCCCGGCGCGAGCGACGGCACGGACGAGCAGCTGCTCTCGTGGGTCGTCGCCGAGGCGGTGACCCGGTTGTCACCGGATCACCGTGCCGTCCTCGTGGAGTGCTACTACCGTGGGCTGCCCGTGGCCGAGGCCGCCCGGCACCTCGGCATCCCCGAGGGCACGGTCAAGTCCCGGACCCACTACGCCTTGCGCGCGCTGCGCCTGGCGCTCGAGGAGATGGGGGTCGGAGCATGAGCAGCAGCTGCGGCTACGCCCACCTCGACGGCTCCTACGTGCTCGGCGCGCTGTCGCCCGTGGAGCGACAGGACTACGAGCGTCATCTCGACGACTGCCCCTCCTGCGCTCGGGCGGTGCAGGAGCTCGCCGGCCTGCCCGGGCTGCTCGGCAAGACCGACCTCGCGGCCATCGAGTCCCCAGCGGTCGAGGCGCCGCTGCCGGACACGCTGCTCCCGCACCTGGTCCACGAGGTACGACGCCAGCAGCGGCGACGCCTGGTC
>JBQCEF010000170.1:0-3053 GCA_051960495.1 Nocardioides sp.
TGCCGCTCGCGGCCCCGTTGGTGCCGCACCCCCACGACCCGGCCGACCAGCCAGACGGCGCCGTACAGGATCGCGGACGCGAGCGGGTCGGGGGCGGAGTCGGTCCCGCTCCCCTGCACGATCGCCACGGAGAGCGCCATCGCCCCGAAGCCGATCGAGACCAGCGCCTCGCGCAGCGGCGCGTAGGACGCCACGGTGTACGTCGCGACCAGCAGCGCGAGCGAGGTCGGGTAGACCTCCAGCGGGTCGGCCAGCAGCGCGCGGCCGGCCATCGCCGCGCACACCGCGAGCGCGACCCAGAACGGGGCCTGCCGGCGCCAGGCCAGCGGCCACGTCACCGCCGCGACGGCCAGCAGGTCCAGCCAGACCGGCCCGCCCACGACGTCCTCGGCGAGCGGCTCGACGAGCACCTCGTAGACCCCCACGAGGAAGAGCGCCGACGCCAGCGCGGCGTCGAGCAGCAACGCTCGTCGGGTGGTCTCCAGCTCCATGGTGCGCACAATCTAGAGCGATTCGCGCCGGGGCGTCGTCAGACCGTGGACCTACGCACAGATCGGTCCGTCGCCCGACGTGACGACCCCGCCGACGCACCTAGGTTCGGGGCCCAACGGTGCCGGCCGACGGCCCCGACCTGACCTGGAGGACACCCATGACCACCCGCGTGAAGACCGCGCTGACGTCCCCCCGCCCCCTGGCGATGCTCGCCGGCACGCTGTTCGCGGCCACGGCCGCCGTCGACATCCCGCACGAGCAGGCGCAGCCGTTCGCCTCGGGGCTGGACTACCTGCTCGAGGTGCTGTTCTGCCTCTCCCTGACGACCTCGGCCCTGACGGCCTGGGCCCTCTCGCGGCACGCCCCCGGGAAGGCCGTGCTCGCGGCCTGGCGCTGCTTCGCCGGGGGTGCCGCCGTGCTCGGCGTCGTGACCGCGAGCACGGCCGTGGCCGGCCACGACGTGCTCGGCCCCGGCTTCCTGCTGGGCGGGCTCGCCCTGCTGGTCGGCGCGGTCGTGCTGCTGGTGCTCGACGTGCGCCGCCGGGTGAGCCCCCGCGGGGCCGGCATGCTGGCGTTCGGCGCCGTCGTCGCGATGGTGGCGCTCGGCGACGGCTACGGCCTGCTGCCGTGGGCGGCGGTGTGGTTCGCGATGTCGGCGCTGCTGGCGCCGGTCGGCGCACGCCAGGCACCGGTGCCGGCGGCGCGATGAGCAGTCAGGCAGGCACCGGGCCGCTCCTCACAGGACGACCCGGTGCCGACTGCCCTGGCTGTCGAGGCGGTCGGCGCCGATCGGGTTGAGCTCCTGCACCCGGGCGACCTCCGCCTGGTCGAGGTCGGCCAGCACGACGGCCGGCGCCTCGGTGCCGGCCCGGCCCAGCGGCCGGCCCTCGGGGTCGTAGACCGCGCTGCCGCCGTTGAACTCCCAGTCGCCGCACGCACCGGTGAGGCCGGCGAAGACGACGTAGATCCCGTTGTCCAGGGCGCGCGCCGCGTAGTAGAGGTCGCGCCGGTGCTCGGACCCCACGAAGTAGGCCGAGGGGCACAGGTAGGCCTGCGCTCCCCCGGCGGCTGCGGCGGCGGCGTGCTCGGGGAAGCAGCCGTCGTAGCAGATCACCAGGCCGAGCTCCCAGCCGTCGACGACGAGGGTGGCGCCGTGGTCGCCCGGGGCGAAGAACTCGCGCTCGGCGGCGAAGAGGTGTTGCTTGTCGTACGGCGCGCTCACCGTGCCGTCCGGAGCGGCGACCACCAGGCTCAGCGTGTGCCGGTCCGGGCCGCGTCGTACCGCCGCCCCGACGACCACTACGACGTCGCGCTCGCGTGCCACGTCGGCCAGCGGCCGCAGCCGCGGGTCGTCGACGTCGACCGAGTGCTCGGGCGTCCACACGGCGCGGTCGTAGCCGGTGAGGAACAGCTCGGGGAGTACGACGACGCGTGCGCCTTCTCCGGCGGCCCCGCCGACCAGCGCGACGGCCGTCGCCACGTTGGCCGCGACGTCACCGGGGACCGAGACCGCCTGCGCGGCGGCCACCCTCACTGGACGACGACCTCGACCCGCTGGAACTCCTTGAGCTCGGTGTAGCCGGTGGTGGCCATCGACCGGCGGAGCGCGCCGACCAGGTTCATCGTCCCGTCGGCGGTGTGCGACGGCCCGAACAGGATCTCCTCGAGGGTGCCGACGGTGCCGATCTCGATCCGCTCGCCGCGCGGCAGCTTGGCGTGCCAGGACTCCGAGCCCCAGTGGAAGCCGCGCCCGGGCGCCTCCTTGGCGCGGGCCAGCGGCGAGCCGATCATCACCGCGTCGGCGCCGCACGCGATCGCCTTCGCGACGTCGCCGCTGCGGCCGATCGATCCGTCCGCGATCACGTGCACGTAGCGGCCGCCGGACTCGTCGAGGTAGTCGCGCCGGGCCGCGGCCACGTCGGCGACCGCGCTGGCCATCGGCACGGCCAGGCCGAGCACCGTGCGGGTGGTGTGCGCGGCGCCTCCGCCGAAGCCGACCAGCACCCCGGCAGCTCCGGTGCGCATCAGGTGCAGCGCCGCCTGGTAGGTGGCGCACCCACCGACGATCACGGGTACGTCGAGCTCGTAGATGAACTCCTTGAGGTTCAGCGGCTCGGCCTGCCCGGAGACGTGCTCGGCGGAGACCGTGGTGCCCCGGATCACGAACATGTCGACACCGGCGTCCACCACCGTCTTGGCGAACTCCTTGGTGCGCTGCGGGGACAGCGAGCCGGCCACGGTCACCCCGGCCTCGCGCATCTCCCGCAGTCGGGCGGTGATCAGCTCGGGCTTGATCGGCTCGGCGTAGATCTGCTGCATCCGCTCGGTGGCCGCGATGCCGCGCAGCTCGGCGACCTCCGCGAGCAGCCCGCTCGGGTCGTCGTACCGGGTCCACAGCCCCTCGAGGTCGAGTACGCCGAGACCACCGTGGCGACCCAGGGCGACGGCCGTGCGCGGCGACATCACCGAGTCCATCGGTGCCGCCATGACCGGGATGTCGAAGTGGTAGGCGTCGATCTGCCAGCCGACCGAGACCTCCTCGGGGTCACGGGTGCGCCGCG
>JBQCEF010000171.1:0-6240 GCA_051960495.1 Nocardioides sp.
GGGGTCAGCCGATGTAGGCGTCGTGCCAGGCGGCGATCTCCTCGAACGCCCGGTCGCGCACCTCGCGGCGCGACATCGTCACGTCGTGCAGCGCCCCGTGGACCTTCACCAGCGTCACGTGGTCGGACAGCTTGGGCGCCCACTTCCGGATCTGGTGCACGTCGAGCACGATGTCGGTGCTCGAGCAGCTCTCGTCGTACTGCTTGGGACGTCCCGTCGCGCCGGAGGTGAGCACCAGGACCGGAGCGGTGAGGTCCAGGCCGCGGTGCACCCGGGCGTGGCCGCGCCGGATCGCCCGCAGCCACCCGGCGTAGACGGGCCAGCTCTGCAGCGGCTTCCAGGCGAGGTCGAAGGGCCACTCGCCGCGGTGCTCCTCGTGCAGGCTCATCGCGTAGAAGCCCGAGACGTCGCGCGGGATCGACAGGTAGGGCCGGCGCGCGCCGACCTGGTCGATCGCCTTCGTCGCCGCCGTGCGCATGAACAGGTTGCCGTGCAGGTCGAGGAACGGCGAGTTCAGCACCATCCCGGCGACGGGGACCTCGTGGTCGTGGGCCCACAACGGGGTGACCAGGCCGCCGGTCGAGTGCGCGCTCACCAGCACCCGGTCGTGCCCGTCGCGCACCGTGATCCGGCGGAAGGCCTCGTCCAGCTCGGCGTAGTAGTGCGCGAGGTCCGTGACGAAGTTGGGCGTCTGGTGCGGCCGCAGCGAGCGGCCGTACTTGCGCAGGTCGAGCGCGTAGAAGTCGTAGCCGCGCTCGACCCAGTGGTCGGCGACAGGGGTCTGGAAGAAGTAGTCGGCGAACCCGTGCACGTGCAGGTCGGCGCGGCCGGCGGGAGCTTCGGCCCGCCGCGAGACCAGGGTCGCCTCCACAGCGCCCTCGTCGTCGTCGGGGAGCACGATCGTCTCGGCGCGGTAGGGCTCGCCCAAGATGTCGGGCAGCAGCTCGTCGTCCGCCGGGTGCGCCATCGGTGAGGCCCTCCTGTCGTGCCTGAAGTCTTCAGCGTAATGTGCGGGCATGGACCCGCTGCGCCGCAACAACGTACGCGTGTCCGGTCGGCGCGACGGACGTCCGATGCTGTTCGCCCACGGTTTCGGCTGCGACCAGCACATGTGGCGGTTCGTGGCACCGGAGTTCGAAGACAGCCACCGCGTCGTCCTGTTCGACCACGTCGGCGCCGGCGCGTCGGACCTTTCTGCCTACGACCCGGAGAAGTACGCGACGCTGTCCGGCTACGCCACTGACGTGCTGGAGATCTGCGAGTCCCTGGATCTGAACGACGTGGTTTTCGTCGGCCACTCGGTGTCGTCGATGATCGGCATGCTCGCCGAACGCCGGCAACCGGAGCGGTTCGGCGCGCTCGTCATGGTCGGTCCGTCACCTCGCTACATCGACGACCAGGACTACGTCGGTGGGTTCAGCGAGAGCGACATCCGCGAGCTCCTCGACTCGCTCGACAGCAACTACCTCGGCTGGTCGAGCGCCATGGCACCCGTGATCATGGGCAACCCCGAGCGCCCCGAGCTCGGTCAGGAGCTGACCGAGAGCTTCTGTCGCACCGACCCCGACATCGCCCGCCGATTCGCGGCCGTCACGTTCCTTTCCGACAACCGGGCCGACCTGCCGGGAGTCACGACGCCCACGTTGGTCCTGCAGTGTAGCGACGACGTGATCGCCCCCGCTGCGGTCGGCGACTTCGTCCACCGCTCGGTCCCGGGCAGCATGCTGGTGACGCTCAGGGCGACCGGGCACTGCCCGAACCTCAGCGCGCCCGCCGAGACCACCGAAGCCATCGCGGCGTTCCTGGGCCGCTGAGCATCAGGCATGACGCTAGGACGCTCGGAGGCGGAGGAGAAGTTCCACGAGGCGTTGCTCGACGACGACCCCGTGCAGCTCTACGAGCGCGCGCCGTGCGGATACCTGTCCACGACGCCGGACGGCACGATCATCAAGGTCAACCAGACGTTCCTGACCTGGACCGGCCACGACCGCGAGGGCCTGGTGGGCCGCCGTCGGTTCGTCGACCTCCTCACCGCCGGAGGACGGATCTACCACGAGACGCACTACGCGCCGATGCTGCAGATGCACGGCAGGGCCAGCGAGATCGCGCTGGACGTGGTCACCGCTGACGGAGGCCGGCTCCCCGTCCTGGTCAACGCGGTGCTCGAGCGTGACCCGAGCGACGCCCCGTGGGTGGTCCGGCTCGCCGTCTTCGACGCGACCGACCGTCGGGAGTACGAGCGCGAGCTCCTGCGTGCCAAGGACCGCGCGGAGGAGTCGGAAGCCCGGGCTCGTGCCCTCGCGACCACCCTGCAGCAGACGCTGATCCCACCGACGCCACCGGTCGTCCCCGGCCTCGACGTGGCAGCGGCGTACCGCCCGGCGGGCAACGGCGAGGAGGTCGGTGGCGACTTCTACGACATCTTCCAGATCGCGGACGACGACTGGGTGGTCGTCCTGGGCGACGTGTGCGGCAAGGGGGTCGCTGCGGCGGTCGTCACGGCGCTGGTCCGGTTTACGGTGCGCGCCGTGACGGTGCAGCACCAGGGCGCCGCGGAGGCTCTGCACGCCTTGAACGACATCTTGCTGCGACACCGCGCGGACCGGTTCACGACGGTCGTGCTGCTCCGGTTGCGCCGCCACGACGGGCGCTGGCGGCTCACGCTGAGCTCGGGCGGGCACCCCTTGCCGCTGCTCGTCCGGTCGGCAGGGGAGCCGACTGCCGTGGGGGAGCCGGGAACGCTCGTGGGCGTGTTCGAGCAGGCGCGCTTCACTGACGTGGAGCTGGACCTCGGCCCCGGCGACGGGCTGCTGCTGTACACCGACGGCGTGACCGAGGGCCGCGGTGCCGAGGGGTTCTACGGCGAGCAACGGCTGCGCGAGGTCGTCGGTGTCCACCGGGGCGCCGCGGCCGGCATTGCCGCTGCCGTGCTCGACGGCGTGCTGCAGTTCCAGGCCGGCACGCCCAAGGACGACATCGCGGTGGTCGTCGTACGGGTCCCCGGCGAAGGTGAGCGCGCTCAGCGGGAGTAGAGCGTGCGGATGACGTCCTCGATGTCCGGCTCGTGGATCGACAGGTCTGCCACGTCGTACGACGCCGCGACGGCCGCCACGAGCGGCGCCGCGGAGGCGTCCGCGGGGAACGACAACCACTGTCGGGGACCCTCGACCTTGCGGACCGTCGCACCAGGGACGACGATCGGCCCGGCGGCGTCCACGAGGTCCACCACGAGCGTCCGGGTCGCCGAGCCGCGCACGTGCAGGCTGGCCAGCGGACCGTCGTGCACGAGCGTCCCGTGGTCGATCACCATGACCCGCGAGCACAGCTGCTCGATGTCCTGCAGGTCGTGGGTGGTCAGCAGCAGCGTCACCCGGCGCTCCCGGTTGACCCGCCGCAGGAACTCCCGCAGTCGGCCCTTGCTGACCACGTCGAGGCCGATCGTCGGCTCGTCGAGGTAGAGGATCTCCGGGTCGTGCAGCAGGGCGGCGGCGATGTCCCCGCGCATCCGCTGCCCCAGCGAGAGCTGCCGCACCGGGGTGTCGAGCAGGTCGCCGAGGTCGAGCAGCTCGGTGAACTCGACCAGGTTCGCCGCGTAGCGAGCCGGTTCGATCCGGTAGATGCGGCGCAGCAGCTCGAAGGAGTCGCGCAGCGGCAGGTCCCACCACAACGTGGTGCGCTGGCCGAAGACCACGCCGATGCGCCGGGTGAGCTCGACCCGGTCACGGGACGGGTCGAGCCCGGCGACCCGGAGACGTCCCGAGGACGGGACGAGGATGCCGGTGAGCATCTTGATCGTCGTCGACTTGCCGGCCCCGTTCGGCCCGATGTAGCCGACCATCTCGCCGCGCTCGACCTCGAAGGAGACGTCGTCGACCGCGCGCACCTCGTGGGACGAGCGACGCAGGCGGCCGGTGCGGCGGCGGACCGTGAACGTGCGGGTCAGCCCCGCGACCTCGATGAGTGGTGCGGCCATCAGCTTCCTGTCGATCGGTAGCGGCGGACGCCGGACGTCCAGGCGAGCGCGGCCAGGCCGCAGAGGACGGCGGCGGCCACGGGGGAGGCGAACTGCAGCGCGGAGGGCAGACCGAGGGGGTCGGGACGGTCGAGGATGTAGAGCGAGGGGTACCAGTTGACGAAGGCCACCGGGATGATGAACGTCAGTGCCTTGACCGCCTCGGCGGGATAGATGGTCAGCGGGTACTGGGTCAGCGTCCCGCCGCCGTAGGTGAACGCGTTCGCGGCCTCGGACCCGTCGGTCGTGATGAACTGGAAGGCGGCGCCGAGCACGAACAGCGCGGTGAAGATCAGCGTGCCGCACCCGACGAGGTAGGGGACCATCAGCACCCGGCCCGGCGTCCAGTCGACGTCCACGGCGCTGACCGCCCAGGCGCCGACGAGCAGGCCCTGCAGGATCCGGCCGAGCCGGCGCAGCGCGAACTCGTCGGCGCAGACCTGCGCGAACAGGCTGACCGGGCGGACCATCATCGCGTCGAGGGACCCGAACCGGATCCGGCTGCCGAGCCGCTCGACGTTGCCGACGACGAGGTCGGCGATGCCCAGGCCGAGCGAGGTGCCGGCGTACAGGAACGCGATCTCACCGAGGTCGAAACCGCCGAGCACGTCGACCTGGCTGAACATCACGATGATGCCGGCGAAGTCGATCCCCGTCAGGACGAGCGAGGCCAGCGTCATGATCACGAAGGAGGTGCGGTAGCCCCAGTCGACGCGCACCCACATGGCCGCGAGGAGCAAGAACCCGCGCACCGGCGCGAGCAGGCGGTCACCCACCCTGGACCACCACCTTGCGGGTCGCGAGCCGGAGCACGCCCTGGCACACCAGAAGCAGCATGACCGCCCAGCCGGCCTGGAACGCGAGCCCGGCGACCACCTCGAGCCCGGTGCGGTGGCCGAGCCAGACGTCGACCGGCACCTGCACGTAGGCCGCCCACGGCAGCGCGGTGACGACGTCGCGCCACACCCCCGGGAACAGCACGAGGGGTACGACGAGGCCGGAGAAGAACGTCGAGAACACGATCATCAGGTTCCGCAGGCCGTTGGCGTCGAGCAGCCAGAACGTCGATGCGGCCACGAGCATCCGGATCGCGAAGCTCACCACCACGGCGAGGAACACCGCGGCGAGGAAGCCCAGCACCGCGGTGGGGCCCGCGGGCGGGTGCAGGTCGAAGAGCCAGAACCCGATCGCGGTGGGGGCGAGCCCGCGGGTCAGCAGGTGGTAGCCGGCCCGGCCCAGGTCCGCGGCGAGGTACCAGCCCAGGAAGCTGACGGGACGGTAGAGGTCGATCGCCACGTCGCCGGTGCGGATCCGCTGCGCCACCTCGTCGGTCGCGCCACCTCCCCAGATCGCCACCGACATGATCAGCGCCTGTGCGAGCCAGGCGTAGGTGAGAGCGTCCGAGACGTCGTACCCGCCGGCGTCCGGGCGCTGGTGCCACACGGCGAGGTAGGTGAAGGAGATGATCACGCCGAACACCGAGTTGGTGAAGATCCCCGCGAGGGTCGCGGCGGTGTAGGTGGAGTAGCGCCGGAACGAGCGGGCGGCCACTGCGGCGTACAGCATGACGACCCCCTTCCGGACACGCACACACGGGCGCCCCCGAGCCGCCGCGGCCAGGGGGTGTGGACACCGTTGTGAGATTGTGGAGATGCAGTGTGCACCAGCACGAACCGAGCGTTCAACTTCGAGGGAGTCCCGTCGTGACCGAGGCCCACCAGTCCCAGCAGGCGAGCACCGACGTCCACGTCTGTGCCGAGCGGAACTGCCTGCTGGCGAGCGTCATCCTGGTCGACCGGCGCGGCTGGCTGCTCTTGCAGGAGCGCGACGACAAGGCCCCGGTGGCGCCCGACCAGTGGGGGCTCGTCGGCGGCCACGTCGAGCCGGGCGAGGACTGGGAGCACGCCATGCGGCGCGAGCTGGCCGAGGAGACCGGCCTCGAGGTCGACGGGCTCGAACTGTGGTTCGACGAGGTCGTGCAGCACTCACCGAAGATCTCGACCCACCTGGCCGACCACTGGAAGATCTGGGTGACGCGCGTCGACCTCTCCGACGACGACGTCGTGCTCGGCGAGGGCCGCCAGATCGTGTTCGTCGACCCGGCGACCCTCGGGACCCTCGACCTCGCGCCGGCGACGCAGCACCTGCTCCCGATGTTCCTGGAGTCGGAGACCTACGCCCGGCTGGCAGCCGGCTGACCCCGGGCAGGATCACTGCAACGTCATACG
>JBQCEF010000172.1:0-6105 GCA_051960495.1 Nocardioides sp.
GGCTTCCAGGCGTTCCAGAACATCGGGATGTGCCTGGGCATCATGCCGGTCACCGGGGTGCCGCTGCCGCTGGTGTCTTACGGCGGCTCGTCGATGTTCGCCGGGCTGATGGCGATCGGGCTGCTGCAGAACATCCACCTGCGCACCGGGCAGGGCATCGGGACCGCCCGTTCGCGTCTGGTCCGCTCCCGCTTCTGAGCCCTAGCGTGGAGCCGGAGGTCCGGCATGTCACCACGCAGCATCCTCGACGGCGCACTGCGCCGGGAACCGCTCGCCGGCCACGCCGGCAAGTCCGGCGCCGCCCTGGAGCGAGTCGTGCTCGCGGACGGCCAGAGGGTGGTGGTGAAGCGACTCGATCCGACGGCCAACCTGATGATGCGCCTCACCCGGGACCCTGTGGGCCGCGAGTACGCGCTGTGGTCCTCCGGGCGCCTCGACGTCCTGCCCGACGGCGTCGGGCACGCGGTGCTCGACGGCTGGGCCGAGGACGTGGGCTCGACGCTGGTGCTGCGCGACCTGGGCTCGTCGGTGCTCAGCTGGGACGACCACCTGGACCGCGAGCGATGGCTGCTCCTGGTGCGCCGGGTCGCGGCGCTGCACCAGGCGGGGCTGGGGACGGTGCCGGGTGGGCTGTCCTCGCTGGAGGACCAGATCGGCCTCTTCGGCCCGCGACGCGCACAGGTTCTGGCGTCCGAGCGAGGCCTGATGGCGCTGGTGGCGCGCGGCTGGGACCACTTCCGGCGCCTCGTCCCCGGCGACCTGGCCGAGGCGGTCCCGGCCCTGGCCGACGACCCCAGCCCCCTCGCGACGGCCCTGCGCGCCCGGCCGCTCACCCTCGTGCACGGCGACCTCTCGACGGTGAACCTGGCGATCGAGGGAGACAGCGTGGTGCTCCTCGACTGGGGCCTGACAGCTGCCGGTCCGGGCGCGCTGGACGTCTCCCGGTTCATCGCCGGCTGCGCCTCGGTGGTCGAGGTGTCACGCGAGCAGATGATCGCCGACTACCGCGACGCCGCGGGCACGGCGTACGACGAGGTCGCGATGCAGCTGGCCCTGCTCGCGGCGCTCGTCTGGCTGGGCTGGAACAAGGCGCTCGACGCAGCAGAGCACCCCGATCCCGCGAAACGGCGCCAGGAGGCCGAGGACCTGGCGTGGTGGGTGGCCCGGGGCCGTCACGCGCTCGACGCCGGGCTGCTGCACTGACCGGGGCAGCGAGCCGCGAGGACCAGCCCGTTCGGGCTCTGGACGGCCCCGCGCACCGGCCACAGGCTGGTGCCGGCGGCGCCTCCCGCGGCGCCCCGGAAGGAGCAAGGTCATGGACCTCGCCACGCTGCACCGCCGCGCCGTCGCCTCCTGGGAGGACCGGGTGCTCGCCGTCGGCGCCGGCTCCTGGGACAACCCCACCCCGTGCGAGAAGTGGTCCGCACGCGACCTCGCGAACCACGTCGTCGGGGAGGAGCTGTGGGCGGTCCCGCTGCTCGCAGGCGCCACGATCGCGGAGGTCGGTGACCGCTTCGCCGGGGACGTGCTGGGCGCGGATCCCGTCTCCTCGGCGCAGGCCGCCGCCGAGGCTGCCGTGCGCAGCGTGGACGACGCGCTCACGCGGCGGACCACCGTCCACCTCTCCTACGGCGAGGAGTCCGCGGAGGAGTACGTCCGGCAGCTCGTCGCCGACCACCTGGTCCACGGCTGGGACCTCGCCGCAGCCACCGGCGGCGAGACCCGGCTCGACCCGGAGCTGGTGGCCGAGGTGGCCCACTGGTTCACGGGGCGCGAGGAGCTCTACCGCGGGGCCGGGATCATCGGGCCCCGGGTGCACGCCGACCCCGACGACCCGCAGGCGCAGCTGATCGCCGGCTTCGGCCGGGATCCGCACTGGTCCGCCACGCCGTAGCCGGTGGTGCCTGGGCAACGCCGCCGGGCTTTGCTTGGATGGACGCCATGTCCTCGGAGCAGCAGGAGATCGACCCGGCCATCTCGGAGGCCGTGGAACACATCGCGAACCGGTTCGGCACGCAGAGCCTGTGCGACCTCATCGCGCTTGCCCGTGAGGAGCTGGCCCGGGCGGAGGCCGCGCTGAAGGAGCTCTCCGACATCGAGGGCTGAGGCGTCGCCGGTTCGATCCCGGCGCGGCTTCGTCGTACCCTGGGGGTCTCCCACCCCCACCGTTCTCGCGAGGTTTCACCGTGTCCGAGGTCCTGTCGCTGTTCTCGCGCCTGGAGCCGCTGCTGCCGTCCGTGCAGAAGCCGATCCAGTACGTCGGAGGCGAGCTCAACTCGACGCAGAAGCCCTGGGGTGACGACGACAGCACCGTCCGCTGGGCCCTGATGTACCCCGACGCCTACGAGGTCGGCCTGCCCAACCAGGGCGTCCAGATCCTCTACGAGGTGCTCAACGAGCGCGACTGGATCCTCGCCGAGCGCACCTACTCGGTGTGGCCGGACATGGAGAAGGTGATGCGAGCCGGCGACGCGGCCGGCCCGATCCCGCAGTTCACCGTCGACAACCACCGTCCGGTGCGCGCGTTCGACATCTTCGGGATCAGCTTCTCCACCGAGCTCGGCTACACCAACATGCTGACCGCGCTCGACCTCGCCGGCATCCCGCTTCACGCCGAGGACCGCAGCGAGGAGGACCCGCTGGTCCTGGCCGGCGGGCACGCGGCGTTCAACCCCGAGCCGATCGCCGACTTCCTCGACGCGGCCGTGCTCGGCGACGGCGAGGAGATCGTGCTGAAGATCTCCGACGTGGTCCGTGAGTGGAAGGCCGAGGGCCGTCCGGGCGCCGGCGGCCGCACCCCGCGCGAGGAGCTGCTCTACCGGCTCGCGGTCTCCGGCGCCGTCTACGTGCCGCGGTTCTACGACGTCGACTACCTGCCCGACGGGCGGATCAAGCGGGTCGCCCCCAACACCTCCGGCGTCCCGTGGCGCGTGCACAAGCACACGCTGATGGACCTCGACGCCTGGCCCTACCCCAAGCAGCCGCTGGTCCCGCTCGCGGAGACCGTGCACGAGCGCTACTCGGTCGAGATCTTCCGCGGCTGCACGCGTGGCTGCCGGTTCTGCCAGGCGGGCATGATCACGCGGCCCGTGCGCGAGCGCTCGATCACCACGATCGGCGACATGGTGGAGAACGGCATCCGCAAGTCCGGCTTCGAGGAGGTCGGCCTGCTGTCGCTGTCCAGCGCGGACCACACCGAGATCGGCGAGGTCGCCAAGGGCCTCGCGGACCGGTACGACGGCAGCAACGTCTCGCTGTCGCTGCCCTCGACCCGTGTCGACGCCTTCAACATCACCCTCGCCAACGAGTTCTCCCGCAACGGTCGACGTTCGGGGCTGACGTTCGCGCCCGAGGGCGGGTCCGAGCGGATGCGCAAGGTGATCAACAAGATGGTCACCGAGGAGGACCTGATCCGGACCGTCGCCACGGCGTACTCCCACGGCTGGCGCCAGGTGAAGCTCTACTTCATGTGCGGGCTGCCCACCGAGACCGACGAGGACGTGCTCGAGATCGCCGAGCTCGCCAAGAAGGTCATCGCCAAGGGCCGCGAGGTCTCCGGGCGCAACGACATCCGCTGCACGGTGTCGATCGGTGGGTTCGTCCCGAAGCCGCACACGCCGTTCCAGTGGGCCTCTCAGCTCGACTGGGAGACCACCGACGAGCGGCTGAAGAAGCTGCGCGACAACGTCCGCGCCGACAAGAAGTTCGGCCGGGCGATCGGCTTCCGGTACCACGATGGCCGCCCGGGCATCATCGAGGGACTGCTCTCGCGCGGTGACCGCCGGGTCGGGCGCGTCATCGAGGCGGTCTGGCGTGACGGCGGCCGCTTCGACGGCTGGAGCGAGCACTTCAGCTACGACCGCTGGGCCGACGCCTGCACGAAGGCGCTGGCCGACACGCCTGTCGACCTCGACTGGTACACCGTGCGTGAGCGCGACCACGCCGAGGTGCTGCCCTGGGACCACCTCGACTCCGGGCTCGACAAGGAGTGGCTGTGGGAGGACTGGGAGGACGCGATCGACCCGGACTCCACGGTCGAGGTCGAGGACTGCCGGTGGACCCCCTGCTACGACTGCGGCGTGTGCCCGCAGATGGACACCGAGATCCAGATCGGGCCGACGGGCAAGACGCTGCTCCCGCTGTCGGTGGTGTGATGCCCGAGGCCACCGCCCCGCGCGTGGCCCTCGCCACCGACCAGGACGCCCCCGTCATCGCCGCGCTGCGGCACCGCTGGAGCGAGGAGCAGGCGGGCGCGCCGATCGACGACGACGGGTTCGCGGCGGCATTCGGCGCCTGGTACGACCGCGAGCGCGGTCAGCGGCTGACCTGGCTGGCGTACGACGGCGACGAGGCGGTCGGCATGCTCAACATGCTGGTCTTCACCCGGATGCCCAAGCCCGGTGACCACCTGACCGGCCGGCCGCGCCAGTGGGGCTACGTCGCGAACGCCTACGTCGCCGAGCCCCATCGCGACGCCGGCCTCGGGTCGCTGCTGATGGACGCCTGCCTGGCCGCCGCCCGCGAGCGCGGGTTCGCCCGGCTGGTGCTGAGCCCGAGTGAGCGGTCGGTGCCGTTCTACGCGCGGCACGGCTTCGAGCCGGCGACGAGCCTGATGGTGCGTCACCTGGGCTGATCCGCACCCGCCTCGGTCAGCTCCCGCCCCCGGCGTTCCAGTCACCGGGCAGATGGGCCAGGGCGAGCTTGGCGTAGCCGCAGCGGATGTCCAGCACGTGGTGTGAGAGGTCGTGCAGCAGGTGCCGTGCGATCCACCCGGCGGAGACGTCGCGCGAATAGGTCCCACTGTGGCGAGCCGCGCGCTGTTGGTCAGTCATGGCCGGCAGCACCTTCGCCGCCGCGGCTCGTGCCGAGGGAAGGTCCACGACCTCAGTCGGCGATTCGATCCCGGTTACGTCGGCAATCATGCCGAGCAGCGCCCGTGTGACTTCGATGCAATGGGTGACGTACTCGTCCGCCGAGAAGGTGTCCGGTGCCGGACGGCAGCGGCGGTAAGGATGGTCCAACAGCCCCGCAAGGCGGACGAACACCTGGTCCAGCTCCGTGGACTCGTTGGCGACCGTCCTGGCGTCGAAACCGCACTGGTCGCAGAGCTCGACTCCGCCGAGGGGTGCCCCAGGGGGTTCGCGCCAACCGTAAGACATGGCGGCACCCTACGGGACCTCCTACAAGCGTCATGGCTTCGAGCCGGCGACGAGCCTGATGGTGCGGCAGTTGGGCTAGCGTCCTTGCGCATGGGGGACATGCAGATGGGTCGCGCCACGGACGGCACGCCGGTCGCCGAGGTGGAGCACGAGAACGGCAGCTTCGACGTCGCCGGTCTCGTAGCCGAGGCACGTCGACGAGGTGCCCGTCTGCTGTGGGTCCACGGGGGCGACCTCTCGGCCCACGGCTTTCGCCCCGTGCACGGCTACGTGCGGCTGCACGCCGACCGGGTGACCGGAGGCGAGTCGCTGCCCCCGGTCGAGGCCGACGCGTACGGCCCGTTGCTGGCCGAGGCCTACCGCGGGCTGTGGGGGCACAAGCACGTCGACCCGGCGCGGGGACTGCCGACCGACGGATCCGTGGTCATCCGGCTCAGCGAGGGCGGCGAGCACGTCGGCCTGTGCCGGTACTGGCCCGACGAACGGGTCGTCGACCAGCCGGGCGTCATCCCCGGCCGGCGCACCCCTGAGCGCAAGGCGCGCCTTCTCGCGGCGGCGTGCTCCGACCTGGGAGAGGGGCCCGTGGACGTCGACACCTGGGGGGAGGACCCGGAGAGCCTGGCGGCCTACCTGGCGCTCGGCTTCGTGGTCACCCATCGCGACACGGCTTGGGAGCTCCGGCTCTGACCGTAGGCAGGCGGTGGCGCGTCTCAGAAAGGACACACGCCGGGGTGACCTGGCACCGACGTTCGATATTGGTCTAGACAGTTTTCGAAAACTGTCGGTGGTCCCGGGGAGGGTGTCGGTATGTCAGTCACCCAGCTCCGCGCCCCGGTGGTCGCCGGGCATGTCGCGGTGGCGGTCGAGGAGGTCGAGGCCGCCGCGGGGGTGCCGGTGGGTTCGCTGGAGCGTGAGGAGCTGCCGGTCGCGTTGGCGGATCTGGCGC
>JBQCEF010000173.1:0-2175 GCA_051960495.1 Nocardioides sp.
CGACCTTGACGTCGTTGACGAACCACCCGGTGTCGACGTACGCCGCGTCGGTGGAGTAGCGGAACCGGACGTCGGTCGTGCCCTCCGGCAACTTCGCCGTCACATCGTCGAGCAGCGCCGGGTCGTCCTTCCCGTACTCGCCGCCGGAGGTGCCGGTGAGGCCGTTGCCCTCGTCGTTGTTGCCCTGCGGGTTCGTGTCCGTGGTGATGGTGTCGGTGCCGGAGGTGACGGGGACCGTCTGCCACTTGCCGTTCACGAGTGCCTCGACGTAGCCGTAGTCCCAACCCTGCTCGATGAAGTACCACGTGTCGAAGGTGAGGGTCTTGCCCCCGGTCGCCGGGAAGTTCACGTCCAGGATGTGGTCGGACTGGCTCTCCGTCCCGCCGAACCAGAACTTCTCGTCGGTGCCCGGGATCACCTTCGTGGCCGCCGGACCGTCGAAGTCGAGCCGGAACGTCTTTCCGGGGTTGCGGAACGTCTCGTACGACGTGCCGAACGGGAGCGCCGACTGCGCCGGGACGTGCGGGTCGTGGGCGAACCGGCCCTCGGGCGTGGCGCCGTTGTAGCTCCCGCGGTTCTTGAAGAACTCGTCGTTGGCTAGGTCGATCGTCCAGCCCTGCGAGTCCACGCCGCCGATGTCGATGGCCTTGATGTCGTAGAGCTCGCTGCTCTCGTCGTCGAGGTAGACCGCGATGGACCAGTCCTTGAACAGCTGCTCGGCGCTCGGCAGGTCGTGGCCCAGCGGCTCGTCTGAGGCCTCGAGCGCGGCGTTGTAGGTGTCGATGGCGTTCTGGACGCCCTCCATGCCGTTGGCCGGTTCCTCGAAGATCGTCTTGATCAGCAGGTCGCCGGCCTGCCCGTCGTACTGGCTGTCGGGCTTGTACTGCGGGTCCTCATCGTTGGCGCCGTTGCCGCCCGCTCGCTCCCAGAGGTACTGGAAGAACGTGTAGGCCGCGCCGTAGTTCTCCAGGCCACCGGCCCACCGGGTCAGCGAGGTCTCCCGGTGGAACACCTGCTGGTAGGTGATGTGCGAGCCGCCCGTCGGGTAGCCGTTGAGGAACATCGCGAAGTCCGCGAGGCCCTCGTTGACCCACGACAGCTCGTTGGCGTCGGAGTAGTCGTGCACGAGGTGCTGCAGCTCGTGCGCGATCACGCCCTCGTTGGTGAGGTTGGTGGCGTTCTCCGGGTCGCCGGTCATCGCGGAGAAGTCGTTCGTGTCGAGCACGATGACGTTCATGCCGTACTCGGCCTTGAACGCCGGTGCGTAGTAGCCGGCGGTGTAGGACGTTGCGCCGCAGTCGTAGTAGGCCTCGTCGAAGACGTTGTAGAACAGCGCGACGAGTGCGTCCCCGCCTGCTTCGGCGCCGTTGGCGTCGCCGATCGGGCCGTAGTGCTCCTCGTCGACCCTGACCACATGGCTGGCCAGCTCGTCGCCGAGGGCATTGATCTCGTCCTGCGGCATGGTGTTGTCCGCGAGGTCGCCGCCGCAGGGCTTGAACTCGTCCTTGGGATTCGGGTCGACGTTGGGGTCGATGCCGAGGACGCCCGTGGGGCTGGTGTAGCCCTGCGGGGCGTAGATGTAGACAGGCGTGCCGTCCGGTGTCTCGCCGGCGTACGCCTTCACGAACGTGACGTCGTAGGTGCCGGTGGCGACGTCGTCGCCGACCTCGATCACCATGGTCTCGTCACCTGGTGTGGGATCTGGTGCTGCTGCTGATTCTGCTGCCGACGCCGTGCCGGTGAGGCCGGTCATCGCAGCGAGAATGACGACGCCGAGTGCGCCGTGCCCGAGAACTTTGCGCATGCGGGATTTCCCCCTGATGTGTCGGGCGCGATTGGAGTGGGCGCCCGGGACCACCCCCTCCGCGGAGGCCGTTTCAGGCTAAGCAGCGTGTGAGCCGGAGCACAAAGACGGGAAGTCGCAATAGTTGGTTGAACCCAATGTTCACTTCTCCCCCAGCCCGGAGCGCCGCGCTCTGCCGGGTGGTCTAGACATCATTTCGAAAACTGTCGGGGGTCTCGTGGAGGGTGTCGGTATGTCAGTCACTCAGCTCCGCGCCCCGGTGGTCGCCGGGCATGTCGCGGTGGCGGTCGAGGAGGTCGAGGCCGCCGCGGGGGTGCCGGTGGGTTCGCTGGAGCGTGAGGAGCTGCCGGTCGCGTTGGCGGATCTGGCGC
>JBQCEF010000174.1:0-8681 GCA_051960495.1 Nocardioides sp.
AAAAAAAAAAAAAATTTTAAGCAACCGCCTCGGCCGTGCTTGCGGGGGGTGTTTGTCGGGTTTCCGGCCGGCCCGCGCCGGGGGAACCGCTCCGCGCAACGTCGAAAGGCGCCAGGTGGAGCGTGCAGAGACGCCAGACCTCAGAATTTCCGAAACTTCTCAAACCGGCTGCGTAACCCAACTCACCCCCCGCGCGATAACCCAGGTGAGCACTCGGTATGTTGAGGCTCGCGGTGGAACCGTTATCAATGTGCACGGAGTGACGTGACTGCGGTAACGTTCCACACGGTCTGAGGGAAGCCCCCCTGAGGCTGCAGCTACACCCGGCATCACCGATAGATGAAGCGTGGGTCATGAGCTTGATAGGACACGTTCGCAACGGACGGTCTAATCAGCGCGTGCGCCCACGCGGCATGTGTATGTTGTGCCGGGGACTGGGATCCGTGGGGTCGCAGTCGTTCACCCGGGGGACGCTCCCCACTGTTCACCAGAGTCTCTATGGAGGAGATCTTGAGTAAGTCAACGTCTGGGGCCCGTCGGGCTGGCCTTGCCAGCCTCGCGACGCTGTCCCTGGTTACGGCCGCGGCCGTAGCTGGAGCGGGCGCCGCTTCTGCGGCATCCGACTTCAAGTTCGACCGCGTCGGTGGTCAGAACCGCTATGACACGTCGCAGTACGTGGCTGACGCGTTCGCTTCCGCGAACAAGAACGTCATCCTCGCGAACGGGTCGCCCACCAACTACGCCGACGCTCTGAGCGCCAACACGCTGGCCGGCGAGATGCAGTCCCCGATCCTGCTCACCACGCGCGACAAGACGCCCGCGCCGGTCCTGAAGCAGCTCGACGACGACAACGTCGAGAAGATCACCGTTGTCGGTGGTCCGGCTGTCGTGAGCGACGAGCAGGTCGCCAACCTCCGCAGCCTCGGTTACACCGTGGAGCGCGTGAACGGCGACGACCGCTTCGGCACCAACGCCAAGGTCATCGGCATGAGCGGCGCCGCCAAGGGTGGTGTCGGCCTCATCGCGACCGGCTTCAACTTCCCGGACGCGCTGTCCGCCGGCCCGTTCTCCTACCAGGGTCACCCGCTGGGTCTGACGACCCGGGACAGCATCGAGGACGAGGTCGTCTCGGCTCTCGATGACGCCGGCGTCACCAAGGTCCTCATCTTCGGTGGCACCGACGTCGTGAAGCCGGCTGTCGAGGCGAAGCTCGCCACGGCGGGCATCACGGTTGAGAAGCGCTTCGCCGGCGCCGACCGCAGCGAGACCTCGACGCTCGCCGCCAAGTACGCCGTCGACACGCTGAAGTTCACCAACAGCCACGTCGGCATCGCTTCCGGCTACGTCAAGGGCTACGGCGCTGACGCCCTGTCCGGCGGCCCGCTCGAGGGCAAGGAAGTTGCCCCGATGCTGGTCACCAAGGACGTCAACAACCCGGGCGTCGTTGACGACTACCTGGACGCCAACTGTGGTCCGCTCAAGACCGGTCACATCTTCGGTCTCCAGGAGGCCATCTCGGCCGCTCAGGAGCAGACCCTGACGAACGCCGCGCAGTGCAAGAACGCGCCGGCCAACCCGTCGAACAAGACGGTTACCGACCGTCCGGAGCTCGTGAACGCTCAGGTCCTGGAGACGAACGCCTCCGGCCCGAACGCAGGCACCCGCATCCGTTACACGTTCGACGAGAACGTGACGGGCAAGACCCCGGACAAGACCAAGTTCCTTGCGTACCTGTACGACGGAACCCAGTTCGTTGCCGATGACGCGATCATCGACCCGTCCAGCAACAAGGCGATTCTCGCCCGGTTCACGGACGCGCCGCTCACGCGCACCACCAACGACAAGACCACCGCCGACCTCGAGGGTTCGGAGAACCTCCGCGTCGCGACGGTGGACTTCGACGCGGTCCGTGACGACACCGCCTCGTTCACCGGTGCCGACGCGGCCAACCCGATCGGCGACGCTCAGCTGGCCGCCGGTTCGGAGACGCCCGGGGGTAACACCGGCTTCACCGCTGGTCGTACCGACGCTCCTGACCTGATCTCGGTGTCGAACCTCACCCAGGTCCCCGGTCAGAACAACACCGTGGCGACGTTCACCTTCGACGAGGCGGCAACGCTCGTTGACGGCGACAACGGTGGCTTCCACCTGGTTCTCCAGGACGGTCAGACTGACCTCGTCGGCCAGGTCCAGAACGGCGACGGCACCACCTCGATCGAGGTTGTGTTCTCGAGCACCGGCACGGGCGGTCTCACTGCCTCGAACGTTGCCCGCGGGTACGTCGACGCCGGCACCGTCTCGGACGACGCCAAGGACAGCGACACCGCCGACAACACGGTTGCCGGTACGCCGGAGGGCGACACCAACCCGCTCCAGGCGGCTGACGTCGGCAACAACGGCAACAGCGCGTCGCCCGACCTCGTCTCGGCAACGCTCGGCAACTTCGCCAAGGACGACGCCGCTTCGAACGACTACATCGACTACAAGTTCGATGAGGCTGTCACTGCGCTGCTCGTGAACGGTGCGAACTTCCGGGCTTACGACGCCAGCGGCGAGGAGATTTCTCCCGCAGCCACCCCGGCCGCTGTGCGGTCGACCGCTGACAACACGGTGGTTCGTGTCTACTACACCGACGGGTTCCTGCTTCAGGCTGTCGGCGCCTCCGTTCGCGAGGGTGCCGTGCAGGCTGACGACGGCGCTCCGCTGGCCAACCAGGAGGACGAGGTTGGGGTTGCCAACAGCAACAGCAACGCATCCGCTGGCTCCTCGACGGTGCGGACCGCTGGTCCGGACCTCACCGGCGTGACGATCACGGCCAACAAGGACATCTTCGGTACTCCGACCGGGACCTACACGGCCACCTACGCCTTCGACGAGAAGCTCGCGTCGATCAACACTCCGGGCAACGACGGATTCCAGCTGGTGCTGGGCAACGGTGACATCGTTGATGTCGACAACTGCGTCATCGACACCGTTACCACCACCAGCGGCACCGAGAACACCAACACGGTCACGTGTGACACGTTCCCGGGCGCCAGCACGGGTCAGCCGAACCAGGCTGTGCTCGGCACCGTTGACGACGGGAACGTCGACGACGCTGATGGAAACCTGAACCCCGAGGGTGCTGAGGTTGTCACCGGTGCTACCGCTGGGTCCCCCCAGGCCTGAGTAGCCACCTGTAAGAACTGCATCACGTAGTAACCGCGAAGCCCCGGTCCTCTCAAAGGACCGGGGCTTCCGGCATATCTGAAACTGTTACGCCCGCGCGCCAGAATCTGTGATCGGGTGCACGGCATGCCAGCATGCTTGACCCGGTCTCCCCTTCGGATACGGTCGGATGCTGGTCTTGTTCACGCCGTGGGGGCCAGGGACGGCGCCGGACGCTCCATCCTGGGGCTGTTGGCGACTGCAGAGACGTGGGCCTCGCGGCCCGGGCTGCCGAACGGCGGGACCAGTGCGGCCCCGCCGCCCGCGGCGGCGACTCTAGGGACGTTGGGCCGAGCTGACCGTAGACCTTGCGACAGCCGATGGCAGCGAGCGCGGCCTCGCTCGACGGCCCAATCAGCCGCGTTCTGCGGCCACGGACGTTTCGCCCACCTTCGTCACCGGAATGTCGTGGGTGCGGAACCACGCCTCGACCTCGTCGCGGATTCGCCGTCCTTCGCGCGTGTAGGGGGAGGTCACGGAGAACGACCGGACCCGATGTGTCCAGGGGCCGAGGCCGGCTAAGACGTCGAGCTCGTTGCCGTTGACCTGCACGTTGAGGAAGTCGACATCCCGAGCCCCGAGGGTGCGGTCGAAGACATTGGCCAACGTGTCGACCGGGACCTCGCAGTCGGCGCCGAAGCCCTGGAGCTGGTCCAGGTTGTCTGCGATGGTCGCTTGCTGCTTGCGGTAGCGCCGGGCAGTCATCGTGCCGGTGCGGTCCGACAATCCGCAGTTCACCGTCGAGATCCGGTCGTCTAGCCCGTTCGCCTCCACGTTGCGGCGAAGCAGGTCGTAGTTGTCCGGCATCATCTCCACAGCGACGACCTTGCCGTCGGGCCCGACGTGGTCGGCGTAGGCGATGGGCTTGTAGCCGATGTAGCAGCCTGCGTCGACCACGACTCGGGCGTCGGGCGGGACGTTGGTTGTGCCGTTCAC
The DNA here is from genome assembly GCA_051960495.1 of Nocardioides sp. Lineage (GTDB taxonomy): Bacteria > Actinomycetota > Actinomycetes > Propionibacteriales > Nocardioidaceae > Nocardioides_B. The sequence continues at coordinate 4,144 of JBQCEF010000174.1, forward strand.
GTAGCGGCGTATAGCGTTCGCAGCCACCACCGTTGTCTCGACGTTGAGGGTGTCGGGGATACGGTCGCGCAGGAGGACGTACATCAACGCGTCCTTGGCCGTGGCGGGATAGTCGTAGAAGATCCGGCCGTTCGCCATGCGCATCCAGGGGTTTCCGGCCTCGAATCCGGCCTCGGCGACCTCGATGTCGTTGAAGTCGATGTCGTAGCCGTCCATCGACTTCGGCGCAGTTCGCAGCAGGTTCAGGGTGACCTGTTCCAGGGTCTCGGCCTCGCTCTGTCCGCGAAGTCGGGCAATCGCCTGCAGCTTGGTGCGCGCCCGCCTACGTCCGCGTACCAGAGTCAACGGGTCGCGCTCGGGAGTGTGTTCGGGCGAGCCCTCCGTGGCGCGCCTGCGGCGCCGGCCTGGACGCATCGCGAATCCGGTCATTGGCCCAGGCTAACGGGACCGCGCGTACCTCCCGGCACCTGACCTGCCGCCTCCGGCCAGGTGGCCGCCAGCTGGGCAGCGAGGGGCATGGTCTCCCGACGCCGGCATGTGGTGTAGCCCACTGGCCAATCCGGATGGAATCCGGCATACCGACGGTTGGAATGGGTAGGGCCGTGTTGGTGCAGAGCGCCAACTCGCGTCTGCCCCCCAGGGGTGCCCACCCCTTCCTTCCATGTACTCCACCTCCGGAGGAGACTGTATGACTCTGCCCACCACTCGTCGCCGCGCCGGCATCGCCGCGCTGGCCACCTCGCTGGTCCTTGGCGCCAGCCTCGCGAGCGCCGGCGCCGCGTCGGCCGACGCGCGCTTCGCGTTCGACCGCGTCCAGGGCGACAACCGCTACGCCACCTCGGCCAAGGCTGCCGAGGCGTTCGGTGCTGCTGACACCGTCATCCTGGCCAGCGGCGAGGATGGCCGTTACCCGGACGCTCTGACGGCGAACTACCTCGCGGGCCTGCGGAACGCTCCCGTGCTGCTGACTCGCAAGGATGCCGTGTCCACAGAGGTCAAGAAGGCGATCGCGGACAGCGGCGCCAAGAACGTGATCATCGTGGGCGGCGCGGACGTCGTCAGTGACAGCGTCAAGAGCGACCTCGAGGGCACCTACAACGTGCGCCGCATCGCCGGTGACGATCGATACGCCACGGCTGCGGCTGTCATCGACGAGGGCGACAAGGCGGGCACCGACACCGCGCTGCTGGCCACCGGCCGCAACTTCCCCGACGCCCTCGGCGGTGGCGCCCTGGCGTTCGCCGAGAAGATGCCGTTGGCCATCACCAAGGCCACCGACGCTCCCGACGACGTGGTTGCCGCGCTGAAGAAGGCGGACATCAACAAGGTCATCGTGCTCGGCGGCAAGGACGTCGTCGGCGACGAGGTCCTAAACGAGCTTTCGGACAAGGGCATCTCCCTGGTGGAGCGTCTCGCCGGTGTGGACCGCGCCGAGACCTCCACTAAGCTCGCTGACTACGAGATCAAGAACTACGGCTTCACCAAGACCGCGGTCAACGTTGCCTCGGGCTACAACGACGGCGACGGCGCGGACGCGCTCGGTGGCGCTCCCCTCAGCGGCAAGGCGGACCGCCCGCTGCTGATCACCAAGACCCAGAACGCCCCGGGTGCTGCCGTGCTGAAATTCCTCGGCGACAACGGCGCGACCCTGGCCGACGGCACCATCTTCGGTGGCGTCGCGGCGCTCACCCAGGCTGCCGAGAACCAGATGGTCAAGGCCGTGCTCGGCTCCGGTGCGCTGAACGCCAAGACCAACGAGTTCTACGCGACTCCCGAGGCTGCCATCGCCGAGGCGACCGCCGGCGACACGATCAACGTCTTCGGCCCGGACAACGCCGGCTTCGTGGTCAACAAGAAGGACCTGACCATCACCGGCGACGCCGGCAGCAAGGTCACCTCGGCCATCAGCGTGGTCGGTGTGGACGGCGTGACGATCACGGGTCTCACCATCACCCCGAGCAACGTCGGTGGGCCGCAGATCGCCGGCATCTACCTCGACGACGCCGAGGGCGTGACCGTCAATGGCAACGACATCAGCGGCGGTCCCGCCAACGCGGCCGGTGTGATCAACACCAGCGGCGGTGCGACCGAGGCCGCGACGATCACGGCGAACAAGCTGCACAACCTGACCCAGGGTGTGTTCGCGAACCCGTCGGCCAAGTTCGTCATCGACGGTAACGACTTCCGCGACAACGTCGCTGCCAGCGCCAACGACGAGGTCTCGACGATCACCAACAACAACTTCGTCAACAACGGCGAGGGTGTGGGCATGAGCGTCGCGGGCTCGACCGTCACCGGCAACTCGTTCGCCAACAGCAGCTCGGACCACGTCGGCGACTACACCGCCGACAAGGCCTACAACCTGCAGCAGATCATCACCGACAACTCCTTTGACGAGGAGGTCGTGGTGACCGCCGACGACACCAAGATCGTCGACAAGAACTGATCGAAGTTCCAGACGCCCGGCGCTCGCCGGACGTGCGTGACCGGAAGCCCGGCCCACTCGAAGGCCCGGCTTCCGGCGTGTAGGAGCCACGGCACGGGTGTACGAGCCTCGGTGATCCGGCTTGTAGGGTCGTGCCGTGCCGTCCCCGCCGCCTGAGACTCGCGCCGATCCGCTCGTGACCGCCGTGACGGAGGCGCTGGCTCGCGGCGACGCATCCGCGCCTGTGGTCCCGGCCTACGCCGCGCTGCTCGAAGTCGCCGACCAGCACTACGCCCACGGGGAGACCAAGGAAGCCGCCCATGTGTTCACCGAGGCCCTGCGGCTGGCCACGCACCGCGTGCTGCACTTCGACACCCTGACCTCGCCGCGGGCCGACGCCCGGGCCGGGTCCACCGCTCCGCTCCGCGACCGCGCGGGCGGGGCGGCGATGCGGGCGGCGCGGGGGAGGGTCTCGACAGGCTCGACCACCCGGGACAGCTCGGCGACCCGGGACGGCTTGAGCGCCCGGGACAGCTCGACCAGCCGGGCTCGGCCGGTGCGGCTGCTCCTGGCCACCCGCATCAACGCGGACTTCCTCCACGAGATCCGGGATCACTTCGGCGCGCACCCCAATTTCGAGATGCGCTTTCTGGACTTCGCCGAGGCGCACGAGCTCGACCGGTTCGCCAAGCGCCCCGAGCGGATCGTGCTCCAGACGTTGGCCGGAAAGCCGCGGCTCCCCGAAGTGGCCGAGGAGGTCTTCCGCGGGCACCTCGACTGGGCCGACGTGGTCCTCGTCGAGTGGTGCACGGCACTGGCCGCCCTGCTCACCCAGATCGACCCGCGAGACACCCGGATCGTCGTGCGGATGCACAGCTACGAGGCGTTCACGCTCTGGCCGCACCTGATGGACATGAGCCGGGTCGACGACATGGTGTTCGTCAGCGACCACCTCAGGGACCTGGCGCTGGCCGCGATCCCCGGGCTTCAAGGGGAGTGCGCGCCGCGGCCGCACGTGATCACGAACGCCGTCGACCTGGAGAGGTGCGTGCGGCCCAAGACCGCCGACGCGCGTTTCACCCTCGGCCTCGTGGGGTCCTCCAAGATGGTGAAGGACCCCCGCTGGGCGATCGCGGTGCTGCGGCGGCTGCGCGAGCACGACGAGCGCTACCGGCTGGTGCTGGTGCGCGGCGAGCTCGAGGAGCCCACGGAGGCCGCGCGGGCGTACGTCGAGGACTACCGGCGTGACCGCGCCGAGCTCGAGCCGATGGGGGCCGTGCAGGTCCTCGGCCACACCGACGACGTCCCGGCGACCCTCCAGGACATCGGGATCGTGCTCAGCGCGTCGGCGCGGGAGAGCTTCCACATCGGGTTCGTCGAGGGGGTCGCCAGCGGCGCCCTGCCGGTGGTGCGGGACTGGCCGTTCTTCCCCGGAGCGACCCGGCAGCTGTTCCCGGCCGACTGGACCGTGGACAGCGTCGACGAGGCGGCCGAGCGCGTCCTGCGGCTCACCGATAGCGAGCCGGTGAGGCGCGAGGCCGGTGCCGCGGCGTCGGAACTGGTGCGGTCGCGGTGGGACTGGACCGTGGTCAGGCAGGACTTCGAGCGCCTCTTCACCGGCTGGTAACCGCCAGCCGGACGGCCCGGCGGGGCTCAGCGGCGCGCGACCCGGCGCAGCCCGTCCTTGAGCCGCCGGCGGGCCGAGCGTCGGGTGAGCTCGGGCGTCCAGGTCGCGAAGTCGACCGGGGGGCGTCCCTCGGGTGCCCGCTTGCGCAGGTTCCACCAGACCGGGTGGGTCAGCATCCCGACGATGCGTTTGTAGGGGAGCGGCTCGAGCTCGGCGCGCGAGAGCCCGGCGCGGCCTGCGGTGTCGTGCACGACCTTGAGCGTGCCGCCCGAGTCGGAGATGTAGGTGTCGCGGGGCAGGTCGTAGCCCTCGTAGGTGAGCCCGAACTCCGCCATCGAGCGGGTGCCGATCGTGACCGCGTGACCGTCGTGCTCGAGGGTGCGGGCCCCTCCGCGGGAGGGGTAGACGGTCTCGCTGAACAGCTCGAGGTTGCCGAAGCCGAGCCGGCTGCACAGCGGGTCGCCGTGCGTCGACGTCCCGGTGATG
>JBQCEF010000175.1:0-3357 GCA_051960495.1 Nocardioides sp.
CGAGCTTCTTCTCCTCGCGTTTGGCGACCCCGTCGGGGTCGATCGCCTCCAGCAGGGAGTTCCCGGCGATCTTCAGCTCGGTCGCATCCAGCTCGCGGGCCTCGAGGAGCAGCAGTTCCTCGGCCGCCTCCCGCACCGACGTGTCGACCGGCAGGTCGTCGATCACCCGGACGATCACATCGGCCTTCTCCGGGGAGATCAGCCCGTCGTACAACGCCTGCCAGGTCCGCGGCCGCTCGTCGACCAGCGTCCGGGCGGTGTGCAGCAGCTTCCCGCCACACCCACGAAGCCCACCGATAGTGAAGGTGAGGAAGTCCTTCACCGACGCCCAGCCCAGCTCGTCCTTCGCAGCGTCGGTGTCCTCGATCTCGACCGCCGCGATCGCCTCCAGGGCATACACCCGCGACCGGGTCCGCTCCAGCTCCGCGGCCGCCGCCAACACATCGGTGCGGGTCTTGAACGCCCACACCGTGTTCGACGCCTGCTCCAACGACTCCCGGGCAGCCGACACCACACCGGTCAGCGTCATCGCTTCCCCACCAGGCGCCGAGATCGTCATGAACCCAGGACACCAGCGCCCACCGACAAGATCAGGACAGCGGTCTAGACCGTTTTCGAACAGGTCGAAAAATCAACGTCACCCGCTCGGGTCCACAAGGGTCCGAGCCGATGCAAGGATGCAGCCCATGAGCGTCTTGGCCATCGATGCAGGCACCACCGGCGTCACCGCGCTGGTCGTCACCTCCGCGGGGAAGATCGCCGCCAAGGGCTACCAGGAGTTCGCCCAGCACTTCCCCAGACCCGGCTGGGTCGAGCACTCCCCCGAGGAGATCTGGCAGGCCACCATCGAGGCATGCCGGGCGGCGCTCGAGGCCAACACCGCCGACGACGTCACCGCGATCGGCATCACGAACCAGCGCGAGACGGTGCTGCTGTGGGACCGCGAGACGCTCGGGTCGCCTCGTCGCGCGATCGTGTGGCAGGACCGTCGTACGGCGGACATCTGCAACCGCCTCCGCGAGGCCGGGCACGAGCCGCGGGTCGCCGAGGTGACCGGCCTCCGCCTCGACCCCTACTTCTCCGGCACGAAGCTCGCCTGGCTCGCCGCGCACGAGCCCAACACGTGGGCGCTGGTCGAGGACGGCCGCTACGCGGTCGGCACCGTCGACTACTACCTGATCACCCGGATGACCCGCGGCACCTGGCACGTCACCGACGTCTCCAACGCCTCGCGCACGCTGCTCTTCGACCTCGAGCGCGGCGCGTGGTCCGACGAGATGTGCGAGCTGTTCGGCGTGCCCCGGTCCGCGTTGCCGGACGTCGTCCCCTCGTGGGGCAACATCGCCACCACCGACCCCCGCAGCTTCCTCGGCCTCGAGCTCCCGATCGCCGGCATCGCTGGCGACCAGCAGTCGGCACTATTCGGACAGACCTGCTTCGACGTGGGCGACTCCAAGTGCACCTACGGCACCGGCTCGTTCATCCTCACCAACACCGGTTCGGAGGTGCTGCGCTCCGAGGCGGGACTGCTCTCCACTGCGGCGTGGAAGTCGCCGGAGGGAGAGCTGACGTACGCCGTCGAGGGGGCCATCTTCGTCACGGGAGCGGCCGTGCAGTGGCTGCGCGACGGGCTGCAGATCGTCGGCTCGGCAGCCGAGACCCAGGCCGTCGCATCGACCGTCCCGGACTCCGAGGGCGTGGTTTTCGTGCCGGCGCTGACCGGTCTCGGCGCCCCGGACTGGGACCCCCATGCGCGGGGCATGATCATCGGCATCACCCGCGGCACGACCCGGGCGCACGTCGTACGCGCGACCCTCGAGGCCATCGCGTTCGAGGTCCGCGACGTGATCGAGACGCTGCCCGAGTCGTTGCCGCTGACCTGCCTCACCGTCGACGGCGGCGCGAGTGCGAACGACCTGCTGTGCCAGGTGCAGGCCGACCAGCTCGGCGTACCCGTCGAGCGGCCCGAGATCGTCGAGACCACCGCTCTCGGAGCGGCGTTCCTCGCCGGGCTCGGCACCGGGGTGTGGGAGTCGACCGACGAGCTGCGCGACACCTGGTCGCTGGAGCGACGGTTCGAGCCGTCCGGCGAGCGCGACGCTGCCGACGCCGCGCACCGTCGCTGGCGCAAGGCCGTCGAGCGGGCCAAGGGCTGGGCCGACTGAGCAGGAGCCCTGCCCGCGCCGACCTGGCGCCACTTCGGCGCAATTGACCTGAAGTAACGCCGCACGAGCCGGTTCCGGTGTCACGCGGCCGCAATTGAACTGTTGTGTCGCTACGCGCGGCTCACGCCGACGTCCCGGTCACCCCAGCGCGTCCAGCGCCGCCTTCGCCTCCGCCAACGCGGACTCCGCCGCTGCCACCTGCTCGGCCGCCTCGTCGCGCTCGTCGCGGGCGGTGTCGGCGTCGTCGTCGAGCTGCTCGAGCCGGTCCTCGAGCTCGTCGATGCGGCGCTTGAGCTCGTCGATCTCGCCGTTCACCTGCAGGCACTGCGCCTGGAGGTCCTGTACCGACTTCTCGTGGGCGGCCAGCTCCTCGCGCGCCTGGTCGAGATCGCCGGCGGCCGAGTCGACGGCGGCCCGCGCCTCCTCCCGGGCCCGCCGCTCCTCCTCGCGCTTGCGCTCGGCGAGCTCCACCTCGCTCGGTCCTGGTACGGCGCGCAGCCCGGCCTTCTTGCCGCCGGCACGGCCGCCCTTCTTGCCAGCCGTCTTGCGCCCCGGCGCTGCCCCGTCCCCGGACCCTCCGCCGATCACCTCCGACAACGGCCGTGCCGTCGACCCGAGCGCGGTGTGCTCCGCCACCGCGGTCGCCACCTTCAACGAGCCGACCCCCGACGGCGACAGCGGGTCGACGAGCACACCGCTGCGCACGGCCGCCGCCGCGTCGCTGTCGATCATGGCCGCGTGCAGGGTCTCCTCGACCTGCCGCACCACCGACTCGGAGACCTTCTGCCCGGCGCCGCGCGCGAGCTCGCGGCCCTGCGCGGCCACCGCTGCGATCAGCCTGCGCCGCTGCTTGTTCAGCTCGCGCAGCGCGTCACCGTCGAAGTCGTCCTGCGCCTGCCGCAGCGCCTGCCCGAGCTCGAGCAGCTGACCGACCTGCTCGCCCTGGTGGCGCACCAGCAGGTTGACCACCCACGCCGCGGCGGACGCCTTGCGCAGCGACTTGACCCGCTCGGACAGCTCCCGGTCGCCGTCGTCGCGCAGCTGTTTGGCGTAGTCGTTGCGCGCGCCCGTGAACTCCCCCGGCACGAGTCCATAGAGCTCGGCGGCGATCGCGGCGAACGGGTCCGTCGTACTCACGACCCCGCCCTCGGAGGCAACCGGTGCAGCTCGACGTCGCGCAGCGCGCCCCCAG
>JBQCEF010000176.1:0-5002 GCA_051960495.1 Nocardioides sp.
ACCCCCAGAAACGCTACGAGCGTTCCCCCCAGCGACCCGGGCACCCGGAGCACCCCCGACCTGGTGCCCGGGTCCCTCCACGCCCGCTCCCGTCAGACAGTCGGCGGGACGAACAAAGAAGGGAAACCCCCAGTGACCGGCTTCAAGAACTTTCTGCTTCGCGCAACCTCATCGAACTCGCGACGGCCCTGATCATGGCGCTTGCCTTCGGCGCCGTGGTGACAGCCACGGTCGACGTCATCATGGACATCGTCGGCAAGGTCGGAGGCACCCCTGACTTCTCCAACTACGAGCCCGCTGGCATCTCCCTCGGCGCCTGGCTGACCGCCCTGATCTCGTTCCTGGTCATGGCCGCCGTCGTCTACTTCCTCATCGTGATGCCCCACACCAAGGCGCAGGAGCGCTACTTCCCGAAGGAGGAGGCCGGCGAGCCCGCCGACGTCGCGCTGCTCACCCAGATCCGCGACCTCCTCGAGCAGGGCCGCGCCTCAACCGAGGGCAGCCACCGCAGCCTCTGACCAGACCCCCGCCACTGCGGGTCCCGCCTGGCGGCGGACCCGCAGGGACCCCCCCAGTCGCCGAACAGACCGAGGGGAACCCGATGAGCAATGACGTCATCACGATGTTGATCGCCATTCCCAGTCTTCTTAGGGGGTTGGGCTGTAATGCTGCTCGCGATGGCAACAACGCTGGAGCCAGCGAGAAGACGACCGCATCTGCCCCAGAGCTAGTCGCGGAGTCCTGAGCGCTAGCTGGCGAAGGAAGGAGTTGTCGTGCGACTGCTCCCCCGCACTTGTGACGCCCGTCGACGTGGCACCGCCGTCAGACGGAATTGGCGGTGCGTTCTGCGAACTAGGCCATAAGCACCGCCGCACGGGCTCCGCCGGCGCGGCTCACCTGCTTGCCCGGTCACACGGGAAGAGACCGATCCGGTCACTCGAGTCCACCACCTGCCAGTGGCCAGGGCAATTTCGACCGTCGAGCTGTGCGGCAGCCGCGCGACCGATACCTCACGCAAGTCGACAAGGGATTTGAACCCGAACCCTCTGGCTACCAGGTCAAACCACAGCAGGTTCGATCACAAGGGATCAACCGCGATCCCGTCATCTCGAACGTGCACGGCTCCCGCCGAGCCGTTAGTCGCGACGTCTCCATGGCACTGACGTGGTCTCACTTCTCCACAGGCGCGGCGGTTGCGGGTGCACACCTTCTGTGAAGAGGGCAAACCTGTCCTCGTCACGACGAAGGAGCACATGATGAGCACCACGACCGAGACCAGCATGGAAGGCGGCATCCTCACCATCGACCAGGCCGCCACGTATCTCTCGATCCCGAAGGCAACGCTCTACACCTGGCGGACCCGGCGCGTGGGCTTCGGCCCCCGGGCGGTGAAGATCGGCGGCTGCCTGCGCTACCGCCGATCCGACCTGGACGCCTGGATCGCTGAGCACGTCGAGAACTTCGACGACGTCCCGACCGTCCCCGAACCAAGGGCAGGCGATGGCGTCTCGCTGTCCCGAGCAAGCCGGCCGCGCTGAGGCATGGTGTCGACATGGGACGCGGACGCCCGCCGACGGCGCTGGGCACCTGGGGCGCGATCCGGACAAAGCAGGTGCGTGAGGGTGCGTACCGGGCGCGCACGCGGATCCGTGATAAGGACGGAGTGACTCGGGAGGTCACGGCCACCGGCACAACGAAGGCCGCGGCTGAACGCGCGCTCCGTGAGAAGCTGGTCGATCGCGCGACACCCACTCGGCAGGCGATCACTGCCGACACCACGGTCGCCAAGCTGGCGTCGCTGTGGCTGAAGTTCCTCCGCGACGAAGGTCGGATCGAGGCCACCACGATCAACGAGTACGAGCGCGTCCTCTCTAAGGTGGTCATCCCCGAACTCGGCGGGCTTCGCCTTCGGGAGATCACCACCAGCCGGCTCGACCTCTTCCTTGTACGGCTCCGCGCAACCAGCACGAGCCGTCAGCGGAAGACCAAGGTGGTGATGGGCGCGATGCTCGGGATGGCGGTTCGCCACGACGCTCTGGCCCTGAATCCGGTGCAGCAGACCTCCCGGATCCACCGGGAAAGGTCCGAGACCCGCTCGCTGACGCCCGAGGATCTCGACACCGTCCGGACGGCGCTGCGTGCCTGGACGGCAAAGCAGCGCCCAGGCCCCAAAGCCTCCAGCGACATGGCCGACATCATCGACCTAATGCTCGCGACCGGCGCCCGCATCGGCGAGATCCTCGCCCTGCGATGGGCCGACGTCGCACTCGACGCCACACGACCGAATCTCACCATCAACGGGACGGTCAAGACGGAGCCGGGCAAGGGGACCTACCGGAAGGCCAGCCCGAAGTCGGACGCAAGCGTCCGGACAGTTGTGCTGCCGGACTTTGCCATCGCGATGCTCGAGCGTCGTCAGGCGGCAGCGCGCGAGAACGCGAACGACGCCGTCTTTCCCACGCGCAATGGCACCTGGCAGCAGGTCAACAACGTCGAGCGCCGGTGGCGGCAGATCCGCAAGGACACGGAATTGGACTGGGTCACACCCCACACGTTCCGCAAGACGGTGGCGACGCTGATCTCTGAGCGGGTCAGCGCCGAGACTGCGTCCCAGCAGCTCGGCCACTCCTCCCCCGCCATCACCCGCGAGTTTTACATCTCCAAGCCAGCGATCGCCGCCGATGTGGCGCACGTACTGGACGAGCTGGCCGGCCGTACGCCCAGTGACAGCCCGAATACTTCGGGAATAAGTGGGGAATAGCGCCTTCGGGTTCAAATGCAGAACCGGCTCTGATCCAACGTTTTCGCTGGTCAGAGCCGGTTCGATTTGTCGGGCTGACAGGATTTGAACCTGCGACCCCTTGACCCCCAGTCAAGTGCGCTACCAAGCTGCGCCACAGCCCGATCACCCTGCGGACACACCGGGGCGTCCGAGAGCGACTGAACCTTATCGCACGGCTCGGCCGGGTCCGAATCGGGCCGACGTTGGAGCATCCTCGGCACCAGGTGCCGGAGATCCTCCGCGAACCGGCGCAGTCACGCGGCCGGTCAGCGGGTCCGGGCGCTGTCGGCGCTCACGCGCAGCGAGGACGTGTCGACCGCGACGAACGCCGATGCCGGGATGCGCTTGAGGTCCTCGACGAGACGGGTCGACCAGCGGGCGTTGCGCTCGCCCTGGAAGTACCACGGGGAGCCGTTGTCGGCGAGGACGAGGCCGTAGACCTTCATCGCCCGGATCACGGCTCGGGCGCCCGGCCCGAACCCGTCGGTCGGGAACGAGCCCTTCATCTTGAACCGCGCGCCCATCGGCGGGTAGGAGCGGTCCTCGACTGCCCCCGCGTCGTGACGGGCCGGCCACAGGTGCCAGCGGCTGGTGACGTCGGTGGTGAACCGGATCGCGTGGCCGACGAAGCGGTGCTTCACCTCGTTGCGCCGTAGCAGCCCGGGCAGGATCGGCAGGCCCGCGGCGTCGGCGGAGGTCCAGCCGTCCGGACGCAGGGCGTTTCCGGTCAGCTTCCAGGTCGCGCCCGAGCCGGCCCGCCACCGGCCGTCGACGCGCCGGGTGTTCCACGTCTCGAAGAGCCGGCACCGCGACCGGTCGACCACGACCGCGTGCTTGTCGCCGGCCGAGCCGCGGCCGCCCTCGATCCGGGTGTCGCCACCGAACGGGTAGCGCACGTGGTCGCTCTCGTCGGCGTAGTCGAAACGCACGCGGACACGCTCGTGGTGCGCCCCCACGACCGTGATCGGGATCCCGTAGTCGGGGCCGTCGCCGTAGGACGGTCCGAAGTCCGGGTGCAGGTTGCGATCCGTGGACATGTGCGAGAGCCAGGCCCGGCTCCGCGGGTGCACGGGCAGTCCGCGGACGTCGGTGTTCCAGTAGTTGTCGGCCGGGAACACCGGGCAGTCGGTCCCGGCCACCGGGCGCGTCGTACGGACCTCCGAGGCGACCGCACTCCCGCTGTACGGCGTGCCCGCCGCCACGGCGCCCAGCAGGACGCCCGCGACCAGGACCGTCGAGCGGCGCCCCCTCACCGGCTCAGCGCTTCCGCTTCTCGCGGGGACGCTGCTGCAGGTGGATCGGCGTGCCCACGAACCCGAACTCCTCGCGCAGCCGGCGCTCGATGTAGCGCAGGTAGCCCGCCTCGAGGACACCCGAGGTGAACAGCACGAACGTCGGGGGCTCGGTCGAGGCCTGCGTCCCGAAGAGCACCTTGGGCTGCTTGCCGCCGCGCACCGGGTGGGGGTGCTCGGCGACCAGCCGCCCGAGGAACGAGTTCAGCGCGCCCGTGCCGACGCGGGTCGTCCAGCCCTCGATCGCGGCGTCGAGCGCGGGCACGAGCTTGTCGACGTGCCAGCCGGTCCGCGCGGTGATGTTGACCCGGGGCGCCCACTGCACGCGGACCAGGTCGCGCTCGATCTCCCGGTCGAGGTAGTAGCGCCGCTCCTCGTCGACCAGGTCCCACTTGTTGAACGCGATCACCAGGGCGCGGCCGGCCTCGGCGACCGAGCTGATGATCCGCAGGTCCTGCTCGGACACCGGCTGCGAGCCGTCGACGACCATCACGCACACCTCGGCGCGCTCGATCGCACCGTTGGTGCGCAGGCTGGCGTAGTACTCGTGCCCCGATGCTTCCTTGACCCGCTTGCGGATGCCGGCGGTGTCGATGAAGCGCCAGGTGCGGCCGCCGAGCTGGATCAGCTCGTCGACCGGGTCGACCGTCGTGCCGGCCGCGTCGTCGACGACCGCGCGGTCCTCCTTGGCCAGCTTGTTGAGCAGGGAGGACTTGCCGACGTTGGGCTTGCCCACGATCGCGACGCGCCGCGGGCCACCGACCTCGCCGAGCCGCTCGGGCGGGGTCTCGGGCAGCGCGGCCAGGATGGCGTCGAGCATGTCGCCCGAGCCGCGGCCGTGCAGCGCGGAGACCGGGTAGGGCTCCCCCAGGCCGAGGTTCCACAGGCCGAACGCCTCGGCCTCGGTGCGCTGGTCGTCGACCTTGTT
>JBQCEF010000177.1:0-16179 GCA_051960495.1 Nocardioides sp.
GGCATGGACTTCTGAGTCCGGCCCCCGGTGGTTGAGGAGCGAGCGTCTCGAAACCACCAGCCCCACCAAGCCCGCCAGCGACGGGCCCCGGCTTCCGGCCGGGGCCCTTCCGCGTTCCCGCGCACAACCCGCGCCGTTGCCGGGTCGATCGCCGGCGTCAGGTGCCGGTGATCGACCCGCTAGCCGCGACGTACCGCGCCACTGGCGCGCTCGTCGTAGGCGAACCCGGCATCGACGGGGCGCTGCGCGGGAGGCCGCCCTGACCCTTCCGCGGTCCCGCCGGCCGCCCTCGACTTCCCCCGGTTTGCGGTTACTTCCCCCAGGAAGCATTCAGGGGGAAGTAACCGAAGTCCGGCATCCCCTGGTGTTCAGCGGACGTTGTGGGGGCGGAACTGGACGCTGATCCGCGGCCCGACCGGCTTGGCGGTCTTGAGGATCGCGTGCTCCCAGGTGCGCTGGCAGGAGCCGCCCATCACGACCAGGTCACCGTGCCCGACCGGCACGGAGAGCGGCGCCCCGGGGATGCCCTGACGCGGCCGCAGCGACAGCCGGCGGGTCTCGCCGAGCGACAGGATCGCGACCATGGTGTCGGTCGTGCGGCTGCGCCCGATCGTGTCGCCGTGCCACGCGACGCTGTCGCGGCCGTCGCGGTAGTAGCACATGCCCGCGGTGGTGAACGGCTCGCCGAGCTCGGCGGCGTAGTGGCCGTTGAGCACCTCGCGCGCCTCGACGAGCGCGGGGTCCGGCCAGCGTTCGTGCTCGCCGTAGAACTTCAGCAGCCGGGGCACGTCGACCACCCGGTCGTACATCTGCCGCCGCTCGGCGTGCCACGGCACGTCGCGGACCAGCCGGCCGAACAGCTCGTCGGCGCCCGACAGCCACGCCGGGCGTACGTCGACCCAGGCGCCCGAGCCCAGCTGTCGGCGCCGGACCGACTCGCCGAGCCCGCCGACCACCGGCCCGACGCTGTCGTCGAGGACGTCGAGCAGGGAGGTCTGGAAGTCCACCGTCATGCCTCCGGAGCCTACGCCGGTTCGAACACATGTTCTAGTGACCCGGTCGCGGTGTTGCGTGTCGGACCCGGTCCGTGCCCCGGAATGACTACGGGCGGCCGCCATCGGGGTCAGGGTCGGCTCAGGGGATGACCAGGGTCACATGGGTCGTAAATCCGGTGCCGTTGCCGCGCGTCCCCGCATAGGTTCTTCCTGGAGATGCCAGCGGCCCGTCATGGCCGCCGTATGGAGGGAAACCCGACTCGTGACCGAGCAGAACACTGCGCTGCGCCCTGCGGCGCGGGTGCAGAACCTGACCAAGACCTACGGCTCCGGCCAGGCGCAGGTCGTCGCGCTGGACGACGTGACGCTGGACCTCTACGCCGGCGAGTTCACCGCGGTGATGGGACCGTCCGGCTCGGGCAAGTCCACGCTGATGCACTGCTGCGCGGCGCTGGACACCGCCACCGGCGGGTCGGTGCTGATCGGCGACACCGAGCTGTCCCGCCTCAAGGACAAGGAGCTCACCCGGCTCCGGCGCGACCAGATCGGCTTCGTGTTCCAGTCGTTCAACCTGGTGCCGACGCTGACCGCCGAGGAGAACATCTTGCTGCCGCTGTCGATCGCCGGCCGCAATCCCGACCAGCAGTGGTACGACACCGTCATCGAGACCGTCGGCCTGCGCGACCGGCTCGACCACCGTCCCAACGAGCTCTCCGGCGGCCAGCAGCAGCGCGTCGCGGTCGCACGTGCCCTGGCGAGCCGCCCGTCGATCGTCTTCGCCGACGAGCCGACCGGGAACCTCGACTCGCACTCAGGCGCCGAGGTGCTCGCGCTGCTGCGCCGCTCCGTCGACGAGTTCGGCCAGACGATCGTCATGGTCACCCACGACCCGGTCGCGGCGTCGTTCACCGACCGCGTGGTGTTCCTCGCCGACGGCAAGGTCGTCGACGAGCTGCGCCACCCCGACCGCGAGACGGTCCTGGAGCGCATGACGCACATGGACGACCGCAAGCTCGCCGCGATGCAGGGCCGGGCGGCTGACAGCTGATGTTCAAGGCTGCCTGGAAGAGCCTCATGGGGCGCAAGCTGCGCCTGCTGATGAGCACCTTCGCGATCGTGCTCGGCGTCGCGTTCGTCGCCGGATCGCTGATCTTCACCGACACGCTCAGCCGTTCCTTCGACGCGATCTTCGCCTCGTCCGTCGGTGACGTCGTGGTGCGCCCCGAGGGGGGCACCAGCGAGGACGGCACGCCCACGTCCAAGACGATGCCGGCCTCGCTCGTCGACAAGCTGGCAGGGGTCGAGGGCGCGGCACGTGCGGACGGCAACGTCGCGTCGTACAGCGTCTTCGTCGTGGGCGAGGACGGCAAGGTCGTCGGCGGCCAGGGTGCCCCCGGCATCGGCCTCAACTGGAACGACGCGCCCGCGGCGAACGGCCTCGAGGGGCTCTCGATCGTCGAGGGACGCGAGCCCCAGAAGGCCGGGGAGGTCGTCATCGACCAGAGCACCGCGGAGACGGCCGGCTACCAGGTCGGCGACCAGGTCCACCTGGTCACCTCGACCGAGCAGCCGGTGCTGCACCCGACGCTCGTCGGCATCTCGAGCTTCGCCGACGGCGGCTCGACCAACGGCGCCACGATCACCGCGTTCGACACCGCGACCGCCCAGGACCTCTTCCTCGGCGGCAAGGACGCCTACAACGACGCGTGGGTGACCGCCGACGGCGTCAGCCAGGAGGAGCTGCGCGACAACGTCGCCGCGATGCTGCCCGCCGGCTACGAGGCGGTCACCGGCGACGAGGCGGCCGACGAGGCGGCCAGCGACCTGATGAAGGCGATCTCGTTCATCAGCACGTTCCTGCTGATCTTCGCCGGGATCTCCCTGGTGGTCGGCAGCTTCCTGATCGTCAACACGTTCTCGATCCTCGTCGCGCAGCGCAGCCGCGAGCTCGCCCTGCTGCGTGCGCTCGGGGCGTCTCGCCGGCAGGTCACCCGGTCGGTGCTGTTCGAGGCGGTCGTGCTCGGCTTCGGCGGCTCGACGATCGGCCTCGGCCTCGGCGTGCTGCTCGCGATGGGCATCCGGGCGCTGTTCGCGACGTTCGGCCTCGACCTGTCCGGACAGTCGCTGATCTTCGCGGCCCGGACCCCGCTGGCGGCGTACGTCGTGGGGATCCTGGTCACCGTCTTCGCCGCCTACGTCCCCGCGCGGCGCTCGGCGCGGATCGCCCCGGTCGCCGCGCTGCGCGACGACGTGGCGCTGCCCGAGTCGGCGCTGCGCTGGCGGCTCGGCCTCGGCACCGCGATGATCGTCGGCGGCGGCGCCGCGATGCTGGCGGGGCTGTACGCGGACGTGCCGCGCCCGGGCTTCTGGGTCGGCGGCGGCATCCTGTTCGTGCTGCTCGGCGTCGCCGGGGCCAGCCCGGTGATCGGCCGGCCGGTCGTGGCACTGGCGACGGTGATCTACCGGCGCGTCTACGGCACGGTCGGCAACCTCGCCGGTCAGAACTCGCTGCGCAACCCGCGTCGTACGGCGGCCACCGCCTCGGCGCTGATGATCGGGCTCGCGCTGGTCACCACGATGTCGATCCTCGGCTCGTCGGCCAAGGCCAGCGTCGACCAGACGATCGAGGAGAACTTCTACGGCGACCTGGTCGTCTCCAACGTGATCGGGATGCCGTTCTCCACCACGATCGCCGACGACATCGAGACGGTGCAGGGCGTCGACACGGTCAGCCGGATGCGCTTCGCGAACATGTCCTTCGACGGCGGAAACAGCCTGGCCGGCATCGAGCCGGGCAGCCTGCAGGACGTGGCCGCGGTGCCGATGCTGTCCGGCTCCCTCGACGACCTGCGCGACGGCACGGTCGTCGTCGACGAGGGCGCGGCCAAGGACCAGCACCTCGCGGTCGGCGACTCGGTGGACATCGACTTCCCCACCGGCACCCGGAGCCTGGAGGTGGTCGGCGTCTACCACGACAACGACCCGGTGCTGTGGACGTCCTACGCGACCACGCTGCACACGCTGGAGAAGGGCGGCTACCCCGCCGCGGACAGCTACCTGCTGATCACGATCGACGACAGCGCCGACGCCGCCGCCGTGCAGGACGCGGTGGAGAAGCAGACCGCCGAGCTGCCCACGGTCACGGTCAAGGACCAGGCCGGCTTCGCCGACGAGCAGCGTGCCCCGATCGACCAGATGCTGCTGCTGATCTACGCCCTCCTCGGCCTCGCGCTGGTGATCGCGGTGCTCGGCATCGTCAACACGCTGGCGCTGTCGGTGATCGAGCGGACCCGCGAGGTCGGGCTCCTCAGGGCGATCGGGCTCGGCCGCGGCCAGCTGCGCCGGATGGTGCGGCTGGAGGCGATCGTCATCGCGGTGCTCGGGGCGGTGCTCGGCGTCGGCATGGGGATCGTGTTCGGCCTCGCGCTGATGACCTCGCTCGCCGACGACGGCCTCGAGGTCGTGCAGGTGCCGGTGGCGCAGCTGGTGCTGTACGTCGTGGCCGCCGGCCTGGTCGGAGTGCTGGCAGCCGTCTTCCCGGCCCGCCGGGCCGCCCGGCTCGACGTGCTCCGGGCGATCGCCACGGAGTGAGCCGACCGCCGCACCTGCTCGCCCCCGCTCGCGCCCCCGCCGGCCGCCGATACGGCTATGGTGGGAAGGGCGGGGGCCGAGGAGGTGCGATGGGCGACGTGGTGACCACACCTGATCGACCACGCCAGACGGTGCACAAGCACGTCCAGGTCCGCGAGTACGTCCGCGGCTTGATCCAGGGGGCCGAGCCCGGGAGCCCGGCGCCGTCCGAGCGCGAGCTCGTGCAGCACTTCGGCGTCGCGCGGATGACGGTGCGCCAGGCGCTCGACGCGCTCGTGTCCGAGGGGCTCCTCGAGCGGGTGCCTGGACGCGGCACGTTCGTCGCGCGCGCCAAGATCGACGTGCAGGTCCGCCTCTCGAGCTACACCGAGGAGATGGGCCGGCGCGGCATGAAGCCGGACTCCCGGACCCTCCTGGTGCGCATGGAGTCCGCCGGTCCGGGCGTGGCGCGGGCGCTCGAGATCAACGAGGGCGACCGGGTCGTGCACTGGCAACGGCTCCGGCTTGCCGACGGCACCCCGATGTGCGTCGAGGACGCCTACCTCGCCGACAGCATCGTCCCGAACTTCCTCGACCAGCCGCTGCCCGAGAGCCTGTACGCCGACCTCGAGCGGCGCGACCTGCTGCCGACCTGGGGGGAGGACTCGGTCGACGCCGCCGCGGCCCGTCCCGAGGAGGCCAACCTGCTGGAGATCTCCGCCGGTGCGCCGGTGCTGCGGATCGCCCGGCGCGCGTTCGCCGGCTCGATCGCGATCGAGGTGTCGCGCTCGATCTTCCGGGCGGACCGCTACACGCTGTGGATGCCGCTGTCGCGCCCGAACACCCCGGTCACCCCGCAGCGGTGACGCCGCCCGCGCGCGTCGGTGTCCTCGACGGGCACAACGACCTGCCGTGGACGTTGCGCGAGCACTGCGGCTACGACCTCGGCGCGGTGGCGCTGGCCAGCGGGGAGCCCTCGGTCCACACCGACCTCCCGCGGCTGCGCGCCGGCGGGGTCGTCGGTCAGTTCTGGTCGGTGTTCGTCCCGTGCACGCTGCCGGGCGCAGAAGCCGTGCGCGCGACGTACGAGCAGGTCGACTTCGTGCACCGGCTCACCGAGGCGTTCCCGGACGACCTGGCGCTGTGCCGGAGCGCGGACGAGGTCGACGCTGCCGTCGCCGGCGGCCGGATCGCGTCGCTGATGGGCATGGAGGGCGGGCACTCGATCGACGGCTCGCTGAACACGCTGCGCGACCTGCACGGGCGCGGGGTGCGCTACATGACGCTGACCCACAACGAGAACGTGCCGTGGGCGGACTCGGCCACCGACGTGCCGGTGCTGGGCGGGCTGTCCGACTTCGGCCGCGACGTGGTGCGCGAGATGAACCGGATCGGGATGTTCGTCGACCTCTCGCACGTGTCCGACGGGGTGATGCGCGACGCGCTCGCCGTCAGTGCGGCGCCAGTGGTGTTCAGCCACAGCTCGGCCCGCGCAGTGGCGGACCATCCGCGCAACGTCCCCGACGACGTGCTGGTCTCGCTGGCCGGCAACGGGGGCGTGTGCATGGTCAGCTTCGTGTCGTTCTTCGTCAGCCAGCGCTGGGCCGAGTGGTACCACGCCTGCCTGGCCGTGGTGGCCTCGCGCGGGGGCGACCCGCGGTCGTTCGACGACGTCGACCCGGTGCTGCACGAGCTGCGGCACGAGGCGCCGCCGGCCCCGACCGTCGCCGAGGTGGCCGACCACGTCGACCACGTCCGGGAGGTGGCGGGCCTGGCGCACGTCGGGCTCGGTGGCGACTACGACGGGGCCTCGGCGTTCCCCGACGGGATGCAGGACGTGTCCGGCTACCCGCTGCTGATGGACGAGCTGCGTGGCCGTGCATGGTCTGAGGCCGAGCTCGCGCTGCTCGGCTCGGGCAACGTGCTGCGGGCGATGCGCGACATGGAGCAGGTGGCCGCGGGCGGCGGCGCGTGAGCGCGGTCGTAGGGCTGCTGCTGGCCGCCGGCGCCGGTCGTCGGATGGGTGGGCCGAAGGCGCTGCTGCGTGACGGACGCGGCGTGCCGTTCCTGGGCCGCGCGATCGGCGCGCTGCTCGACGGTGGCTGCGCGGGCGTGACGGTCGTGCTGGGCGCCGAGGCCGACGAGGCCCGCGCGCTGCTCGACGAGGCCGGCTGGACCGAGGACGAGGCCGTCTGCGTCGTCGTGGCCGACGACTGGGCGAGCGGCATGGGGGCGTCGCTGCGGACGGGCCTGGCGGCGCTGGAGTCCTCGGCCGCTGACGGCGTGCTCGTGTCGCTGGTGGACCTGCCGGACGTGGGGGAGCCGGTGGTGCGCCGGCTGCTCGGCCGGCCGGTGCGGCCCGAGACGCTCGCGAGGGCGTCGTACGACGGGGAGGTGGGTCACCCGGTCGTGATCGGGCGCGGCCACTGGGCGGGTGTGCGCGGGAGCGCGGGAGGCGACCGGGGGGCGCGGGACTACCTCGCCGAGCACGCCGCCGAGGTGGAGCTCGTGGAGTGCGGCGACCTCGCCACCGGCCGCGACGTGGACCGCCCCGCCGACCTCTGAACCCCGATTCGTCTGCGCTGTTTCGTCTGTTCTGAGCGCGAGGATCGCAGACGGTTTCGAGACGCTCGCTGCGCTCGCTCCTCAACCACCGGGGGTGGGGTGGGGGTGCTGGGTAGGCTCGTGGCATGGTGACGACGATCACGTCCCCGGCCGACCTGACCGCGCGGCTGGCGAGCACCGGTTACCTCGCCGACGAGTCGCTCGCGACGATCGTCTACCTCGCGCTGCAGATGGAGCGCCCGTTGCTCCTCGAGGGCGAGCCCGGCACCGGCAAGACCGCGCTCGCCGAGGGGATCGCCGCGGCGCTCGACCTTCCGCTGGTCCGGCTGCAGTGCTACGAGGGGATCGACGCCACGCAGGCGCTCTACGACTGGGACTTCCCGCGCCAGATCCTGCACCTGCGGGCGCTCGAGGCCGGCGGCGACGTGGTCGACGTCGAGAAGGCCGAGTCCTCGCTGTTCGACGAGCGGTTCCTCCTCGCCCGGCCGGTGCTGCGCGCGCTGCGCGACGCTCCCGCGGTGCTGCTCGTCGACGAGATCGACCGGGCCGACGACGAGTTCGAGGCGTTCCTGCTGGAGGTGCTCTCGACCTACCAGGTGAGCATCCCCGAGCTCGGCACGATCAGCGCGGTCACCCCGCCGGTCGTCGTGCTCACCTCCAACCGGACCCGGGAGGTCCACGACGCGCTCAAGCGGCGCTGCCTCTACCACTGGGTCGAGCACCCGGGGCTCGAGCGCGAGGTCGAGATCGTCCGGACGCGCGCGCCGGAGGTGTCCGAGCAGCTCGCCCGCCAGGTCGTCACGCTCGTGCAGCGGCTGCGCACCGACGAGAGCCTGCTCAAGCCGCCGGGGGTCGCGGAGACGCTCGACTGGGCGCGGGCGCTGGAACGGCTCGGCGCGCAGGACCTCGACGTCGCGACCGCGGCGGCGACCCTCGGCGCGGTGGTGAAGTACCGCGAGGACGCCCAGCGCGTCCGCCAGGCGCTCGACCGGATGCTGACCACATGAGCCCCGCCCCGGCGCTCACCGGCTCGCGCCACGAGCCCGACGAGCTGCTGCTCGGGTTCAGCCGCGCGCTTCGCGCCGCGGGGGTCAACGTCACGATGGACCGGGCCCAGTCGTTCCTGGCGGCGGTGGCCGTGGTGGGCCTCGACGACCAGCGGGCGACGTACTGGGCGGGCCGCGCGACGCTGTGCTCCAGCCCGGACGACCTCGACCGCTACGACCAGGTGTTCGCGGCCTGGTTCGCGACCAAGGACGAGACCGGCCGCCGGCCGGCGCCACAGGAGCCGCCGCCGGTCACGCAGGCCTCGCTCGAGGAGCACGAGGGCGCGGGCGGGGACGGCGAGGACGACGACCCGTTGCGTGCACTGGCGAGCGCCACCGAGGTCCTGCGGCACCGCGACATCGGCGAGATGAGCCCGGCGGAGAAGGCCCGGCTCGCCCTGCTCTTCGACCAGCTGCGGCCGCGTGCCCCGACCCGCCGCGCGCGCCGTCGTACGACGTGGCACCGGGGCGAGATCGACGCCGAGCGAACCATGCGGCGGATGCTCGCGCGGATGGGCGAGCCCGCCGAGCTCGCCTGGCGGCGCCGCGCCGAGCGGCCCCGGCGGCTGGTGCTGCTGGTCGACGTGTCCGGCTCGATGAGCCCCTACGCCGACGCGCTGCTGCGGCTCGCGCACCGGTTCGTGGTCTCGTCCGACAGGCGGGGGGCCCACGGGGGGCTGGCCCCCCGTGTGGAGGTCTTCACGATCGGCACCCGGCTGACCCGCGTCACCCGCGCGATGCGGCTGCGCGACGCCGACCGGGCGATCATCGCCGCCGGCGAGACCGTGCCGGACTGGTCGGGCGGCACCCGGCTCGGCGAGACGCTGCGGATCTTCCTGGACCGCTGGGGCCAGCGCGGCATGGCGCGCGGAGCGGTCGTGGTGGTGTTCAGCGACGGCTGGGAGCGCGGCGACACCGGCCTGCTCAAGGAGCAGATGCGGCGCCTGCACTCGCTGGCGCACCGGGTGGTCTGGGTGAACCCCCACGTCGGCAAGGACGGCTACCAGCCGGTGCAGCAGGGGATCGTCGCCGCCCTGGCCCACGTGGACGACTTCGTGGCCGGTCACTCGCTGGCCACCTTCGCCGAGCTGATCGAGGTGGTGGCGGATGCGTGAGGTGCTCCCCGAGCTGATGCGCTGGTGGCGCGCGGGCGAGACGGTCGGGATGGGGACGGTGATCGCGACGTTCCGCTCGGCACCGCGGCCCCCCGGCGCGTCGATGCTGGTCGGGCCCGCGGGCGAGGCGGTCGGCTCGGTCTCCGGCGGGTGCGTCGAGGGCGCGGTCTACGAGCTCGGCCAGTCGGTCGTGGCCTCGGGCGCGCCCGAGCTGAAGCGGTACGGCGTCAGCGACGACGACGCGTTCGCCGTCGGCCTGACCTGCGGCGGCATCCTCGACGTGTACGTCGAGAAGGTGTCGCCCGCGACGTTCCCCGAGCTCGGCGGGATCGCCGACGACATCGAGGCCGGCCGGCCCGTCGCGGTGGCCACGGTCGTCGAGCACCCGGACCCGGCGCGCGTGGGGGGCCGGGTCGTGGTGCGGCCCGACCCCGGTCCGGCGGCGACCGAGGAGGAGCGCGCCCGGGCCGTCGAGGGGTCGCTGGGCTCGGAGCGTGCCGACGACGCCGTGGTCGACGACGTCCGCGGCCTGCTCGCCGCCGGGCACCACCAGACGCTGACCTACGGACCCGACGGGGAGCGGCGCGGCGAGGGCATGCGCGTGTTCGTGTGGGCGTTCGCGCCGCCGCCGCGGATGCTCGTCTTCGGCGCGATCGACTTCGCGGCGGCGGTGGCCCGAATCGGCAACTTCCTCGGCTACCACGTCACCGTGTGCGACGCCCGGCCGGTGTTCGCGACGAACTCACGCTTTCCGGCCGCCGACGAGGTGGTCGTGCAGTGGCCCCACAAGTACCTCAAGGCCGAGGCCGACGCCGGCCGGATCGACAAGCGGACCGTCCTGACCGTGCTGACCCACGACCCCAAGTTCGACGTACCGCTGCTCGAGGTGGCCCTCCGCCTCCCCGAGGTCGGCTACGTCGGGGCGATGGGCTCCCGGCGCACCCACGACGACCGGCTCAAGCGGCTGGCCGAGGCCGGGCTGACCGACGCCGAGCTGGCGCGGCTGTCCTCGCCGATCGGGCTCGACCTGGGCGCGCGCACCCCCGAGGAGACCGCGGTGAGCATCGCCGCGGAGATCATCGCGCTGCAGTGGGGCGGCCGGGGCGAGCGGCTCTCCGAGCTCGACGACCGGATCCACCACTAGTCCAGGACGCATCTGGTCCGCACCCGTCCGCGGGGCTACCGTGACCGAACATCGCTCAGGAGGGCCGCACATGTCAGGGTCGCGCAGCGAGCTGCACAGCCGCAGGGTGGAGGCCGTGCGCGCCTGGACCACGTTCGTCGAGCGCGGTGACGACGCCGAGTCGCTGGTCCGCCCGGAGATCCTCGGCAGCTGGCAGCGGTCCGGGACCGCCGTGCCGCTCGACGTCCGCGAGGCGCCGATGGCCGACGAGTCCGACACCGCGGCCTACTGGAACGGCTCGCCGCTGCAGGTCGCGGTCAGTCGCATCGAGGAGGAGCTGCGCCGCACGGCCGAGGACGGCGACCTCGTCGTCGCGATCACCGACGCGCAGACCCGGATCCTGTGGACGTACGGCGGGCGGGTGATGCGCCGCAAGGCCGAGACCGTCAACTTCGTCGCCGGTGGTCGCTGGGACGAGACCAGCGTCGGGACCAACGCCCTCGACCTGGCCGGCCGGACCGGCAAGGCGTCGATGGTGTTCAGCGCCGAGCACTTCGCCCCCATCGTGCACAACTGGGTCTGCTGGGCCGCGCCGCTGCACGACCCCGTCACCGGGCAGCAGCTCGGTGTGATCGACCTGTCGACGACCTGGGAGCGCACCCACCCGATCGGGCTGGCCACCGCGCGGGTGCTGGCCCGGCTGATCGAGGGCGCGATGCCGGTCTCGGCGAACCCCGGCTCGGACGTCGCCGAGTGGCCCGACGCCGGCCTGACGCTGACCCTGCTCGGCATGGCCGAGGCCTGGCTGGACGGCCGTCGGCTGCTGCTGAACCGCCGGCAGACCGAGATCCTCGCGCTGCTCGCCCTGCACCCCGAGGGGCTGACCCTCGAGCACCTGCACGCGCTGCTCTACGGCGATCAGTCGGTGACGGTGTCGACGCTGAAGGCCGAGGTGTCCCACCTGCGCAGCGCGCTCGGCGGGCGGCTCGCGTCGCGGCCCTACCGGCTCACGATGCCGGTGCGCACGGACGTGGAGACGGTGCTGCAGCTGCTGCGTCGCGGCGACGTCGGCGGCGCGGCGGCGTCGTACGGTGGGGACCTGCTGCCCGGCACCAACTCGCCGGGGCTGTGCGAGCTCGCCGACTACGTGGCGGTCGCCGTCCGCGAGGCGCTGCTGGCCGACCCCGAGCCGCGGGCGGTGCTGCGCTACACGGAGATCGCGCCCTACGACACCGAGGTGGTCGAGGTCGCGCTCGACCGGCTCGGCGAGCGGCCGCACCCGGCGCGGGCACTGCTGAGGGCCAGGCTGGCGGCCCAGCGGCCCTGACCCGGCGGCACCAACCTTTCGCCAACCTGGCCGGTCGTACCGTCGCCTCCACGTGATCGCCATCACACCCCGGAGGCCTGCGCCCATGACCAAGATCGAGCTCACCGTCGACGGCGCGAGGTGCGTCGACGACGTCGAACCCCGCATGCTCCTCGTGCACTACCTGCGCGAGAAGCTCGGCAAGACCGGCACCGTCGTCGGCTGCGACACCAGCAACTGCGGGGCCTGCACCGTCCACCTCGACGGTCGCAGCGTGAAGTCCTGCAACGTGCTCGCCGTGCAGGCCGACGGCCACGAGGTGACCACGATCGAGGGGCTGGCCAAGGACGGCGAGCTGCACCCCGTGCAGGCCGCCTTCCACGAGTGCCACGCCCTGCAGTGTGGGTTCTGCACGCCGGGGATGATCATGCAGTCGATCGACGTGCTCCACGACAACCCGAATCCCTCCGAGGAGGAGATCCGGGTCGGCATCGAGGGCAACCTGTGCCGCTGCACCGGCTACCACAACATCGTCAGGGCCGTGCAGACCGCGGCCGGCGCGAGTGCTCCGGCCGGCGCCGGCTCGACGGCGGGAGGTGCCCAGTGACCGCGACCCAGGACGCGCCCTCGGCCGAGACCGGCGCCGAGATCGGCAGGGCCCGTCGCCGCAAGGAGGACCAGCGGCTGATCACCGGCCGCACGAGGTGGACCGACAACATCGCGCTCACCGGCATGCTGCACATGGCGATGGTGCGCAGCCCGTTCGCGCACGCGCGCATCACCAACATCGACACCACCGAGGCGAAGAACGCCGAGAACGTCGTCGCGGTGCTGACCGGCCGCGACATCGCCGACGACCAGGGCGTGCTGATCACCGCCTGGCCGATCACCCCGGACCAGAAGTCGCCGACGCACCTGCCGATGGCGGTCGAGCGGGTCGCCTTCGCCGGCGAGGTGGTGGCGGTCGTGGTGGCGCGGTCCGCAGCCGCGGCGCGCGACGCCGCCGAGCTCGTCGACGTGGACTACGAGGAGCTCCCCGCCGCCCTCGACCTCAAGGAGGCGGCCGAGGACAAGGTGCTGGCCCACCCCGACCTCGGCACCAACAAGGCGGCGTTCTGGCAGCTCGACTCCGCGGCGCAGGGCAGCGGTGGTTCGGTCGACGAGGCGATCGAGACCGCCCGCGCCGACGGGATCGTGATCGAGCGCGAGTACCGCCAGCAGCGGCTCATCCCGGCGTTCATGGAGCCGCGGTCGGTGGTCTGCGACCCGACCGGCGAGCAGATCTCCTTGTGGACGTCGTCGCAGGTCCCGCACATCGTGCGGTTCGCGCTCGCCGCGACGACCGGGGTCCCGGAGTCGAAGATCCGCGTCATTGCGCCGGACGTGGGTGGCGGGTTCGGCGGCAAGCTGGCGATCACCCCCGAGGAGTGGATCTCGTTCTGCGTGGCCCGTCGGCTCGGCCGTCCGGTGAAGTACACCGAGACCCGGTCCGAGTCGCTGATGGCCGGCCACCACGGCCGCGACCAGTGGCAGAAGCTCAACCTGGCGGCCACCAAGGAGGGGAGGGTCACCGCCCTCAAGGTCGACCTGCTCGCCGACATGGGCGCCTACGCCGCGCTGGTCGGCACCGGGGTCCCGGTGCTGGGCGCCTGGATGTTCAACTCCATCTACAAGTTCGACGCCTACCAGTGGAACCTCATCCCGGTCTACACGAACAAGACCTGGGTGGACGCCTACCGCGGTGCCGGCCGGCCCGAGGCCACCTTCGCGATCGAGCGGATCATGGACGAGTTCGCCGCCGAGCTCGGCAAGGACCCCCTCGAGGTCCGCGAGATGAACTGGATCAAGAACGACGAGTTCCCGTTCACCACCGTGGCCGGGATGACCTACGACTCCGGCAACTACGAGGCGGCTACCTCCAATGCCATGGTTTTGTTCGGTTACGACGAGCTCCGGGCCTAGCAGCCGCGGCGCCGGGAGTCGAACGACCCGGTCCAGCTCGGCATCGGCATCTCGACGTTCACCGAGATGTGCGGCCTGGCGCCCTCGCGTGTCCTCGGGCAGCTCAACTACGCGGCGGGCGGCTGGGACCACGCCGACATCCGGATGCTGGCGACCGGCAAGGTCGAGGTGATCACCGGCACGTCCCCGCACGGGCAGGGCCACGAGACCGCCTGGTCGCAGATCGTGGCGGACCGGCTCGGTGTCCCGTTCGAGGACGTGGAGGTGCTGCACGGCGACACGCAGATCTCCCACCGCGGCATGGACACCTACGGGTCCC
This sequence comes from Nocardioides sp., assembly GCA_051960495.1. GTDB lineage: Bacteria > Actinomycetota > Actinomycetes > Propionibacteriales > Nocardioidaceae > Nocardioides_B. The sequence goes on from JBQCEF010000177.1 coordinate 14,002, forward strand.
GCTCGCTCGTGGTGGGTGCGGAGGCCGTCGTACGCGCCGCCGACAAGGTCATCGAGCGGGCGAAGCCGATCGCGGCGCACCTGCTCGAGGCTTCGGTCGACGACCTCGAGTTCGCCGCCGGGAAGTTCGGCGTCCGGGGCACCGACAAGTCGGTCGGGATCCAGGAGATCGCGCTCGCGGCGTTCGCCGGGCACAACCTGCCCGACGGCGCGGAGCCGTCCATCGACGCGTCGGCGACCTTCGACCCGGAGAACTTCTCGTTCCCGCACGGAACGCACCTGTGCGCCATGGAGGTCGACACCGAGACCGGTGCGGTGAAGATGCGCAAGTACGTCTGCGTCGACGACATCGGCACGATCATCAACCCGCTCATCGTCGAGGGGCAGGTGCACGGCGGGCTCGCGCAGGGCATCGCGCAGGCGCTCTTCGAGGAGGCGGTGCACGACGAGTCCGGGACGCTGGTGTCGGCCTCGTTCGTGGACTACCTCGTGCCGACCGCCGCGGACCTGATCAGCTTCGAGACCGACCACACGACGTCGCCGGCGACGTACACCAGCCTCGGGACCAAGGGTGTCGGCGAGGCCGGCACCATCGCCTCGACGCCGGCCGTGGTCAACGCCATCGTGGACGCGATCCGTCCCTTCGGGGTCGACGACGTCCGGATGCCGTGCACGCCGGAACGGATCTGGAAGGCGATCCACTCCCGCGACGGCGGGGGCGGGTCGGCGACCGAGGGTGCGGCCGCGCCGCACTTCGACGAGCAGGACACCGCCGACCGCAGCGCCGGCGCCACCGCGGAAGGAGCAGCGGAATGATCCCCGCCCAGTTCGACTACGTCGCGCCGGCCACCCTGGAGGAGGCGCTCTCCGCGCTGGCCGAGGCGGGCGACGACGCGAAGATCATCGCCGGCGGCCAGAGCCTGCTTCCCGTGCTGCGGATGCGGCTCAACGCACCCGAGCTCGTCATCGACCTCGGCAGGATCGAGTCGCTGCGCGGCGTGCGCGAGGACGGCGACCACCTGGTCATCGGCGCGATGACCACGCACCACGACGTGCAGCACGACCCGCTGGTGCGCGAGCACGCGCTGCTGCTGACCAAGGCGGTCACGGAGGTGGCCGACCCGCAGATCCGGCACCGCGGCACGTTCGGCGGCGCGCTGGCCCACGCCGATCCGGCGGGCGACCTCGGCGCCCCGGCGCTGGCACTCGACGCGGAGTTCGTGATCGCCGGGTCGGGTGGGACGCGGACCGTCGCGGCAGCTGACTTCTTCGTGGACCTGTTCACCACCGCGATCGAGGAGAACGAGATCCTCACCGAGGTCCGGATCCCGAAGCGGACCGGTTGGGGCGCGCACTACGAGAAGTTCGTGCGGGTGGCCCACCAGTGGCCGATCGTCGCGGTCGCCGCGGCGGTGAAGGTCGACGGCGGCACGATCACTGAGGCTCGGGTCGGCCTGACGAACATGGGGTCGACCCCGTTGCGGGCCCGGTCGGTCGAGGATGCGCTGGTCGGCAAGTCGGCCACCGACGACGCCGTACGCGAGGCCGCCGCCACGGCCGGGGAGGGCACCAACCCGCCCTCGGACCTCAACGGCGACGCCGACTACCGGCGCCACCTCGCGACCGTGCTGACCCGCCGCGCGGTGCTCGCGGCGGCGGGGGCGTGATCGCGGCGTGGAGCTGACGCACCGATTCACCGTCCCGGCCTCGCTGGCCGACACCTGGGCCGCGTTCAACGACATCGAGTCGGTGGCCGGGTGCTTCCCGGGCGCGGCCGTGACCGGTGTCGAGGGAGACGAGTTCACCGGCACCTGCAAGGTCAAGCTCGGCCCGATCGCGCTGGTCTACTCCGGCTCGGGGAAGTTCACCGAGAAGGACGAGGCGGCCGGGCGGTTCGCGATCGAGGCGAAGGGCAAGGACAAGCGGGGCAACGGTACGGCGGGCGCGGATGTGACCGCGTCGCTGACGGCTGCCGGTGACAGCTCGACCGACGTCGAGGTCGTCACCGACCTGCACATCACCGGCAAGCCCGCACAGTTCGGCCGGGGCGTGATGCAGGACGTCAGCGACAAGCTGCTGCAGCAGTTCGTGGCCTGTCTCGAGGAGCGGCTGCAGGGACCGGGCGAGCCCGCTGCCGAGCCGGCCGCCGCGGCGGCCGGTGGTGCCGCACCCACGATTG
>JBQCEF010000178.1:0-13164 GCA_051960495.1 Nocardioides sp.
CGGCGTTGGGGCGCTGGAGGTCCGCGGCCACGAGCATCGGGCTGTTGCCCTGCTCCTTGAGCCACAGACCCAGCTTGGCGGCGAGCGTGGTCTTTCCGGTGCCCTGGAGTCCCGCGAGCATGATCACGGTCGGCGGGTTCTTGGCGAACCGCAGCCGCCGGGTCTCGCCGCCGAGGATGGTGATGAGCTCCTCGTTGACGATCTTGACGATCTGCTGGGCCGGGTTCAGCGCCTGGCTGACCTCGGACCCGCGGGCGCGCTCCTTGACGGCCGCGACGAACTCCTTGACGACAGGCAGCGCGACGTCGGCCTCGAGCAGGGCGATGCGGATCTCGCGGGCGGTCGCGTCGATGTCCGCTTCCGAGAGCCGCCCCTTGCCCCGCAGGTTCTTGAAGGTGTCAGCGAGGCGGTCGGAGAGAGTCGCAAACAATGGTGGTCATTCCTCGTCACGGGCCGGTGGGTCAGGTGCCAAGGGTAACCGTCGGGGTGAGCGCCCTCCGGACCGCGTGCGCGGCGGCGGCGGCCCGGTCGTCGGCGAGGGCGCCGGCCCCGGGCTCCCCGACGTAGAACACGTCGACGGCCTGCGGGCCCAGGGTCGCCACGTGCGCGGACCGGACGGACACGTCCAGGGCAGCGAGCGCGCGGCAGACGGCGTACACGACTCCGGGACGGTCGTCGACGCGGACCTCCAGGACGGTCGCGGACCGGGAGGCCTCGTGCCGCACGAGCACGGTCGGTTCCAGACCCGGTCGGTCGTGGAGCCGGATCCGCTCCGCGGGGTCGACCCGGTGCCCGAAGACCGCGTCGAAGCGTTGCCGGACGATCGCCTCGTCGAGACCGTCCTCGGCGACCTCCCAGGCGGACACGCCGTACTCCCCCTGCGTCCAGGCGCGCGCCGCCCGCACCGAGATCCGCTGGAGGGCGAGCGCCCCGGCGACGTCGGCGATGAGTCCCACCCGGTCGCCGGAGACCACCGTGAGCGTGGATCCGTGCGGCGACGGCTCGACGCGTACGACGACCTCCGCGGGGTCGTCGCGCACCGGCGCCGGGATGACGACCTCCTCCTCGGCGCTCCGCGCGTCCTCCGTCCGCGGGTCCGTTCCCTGGAGGTGGGCACGCACCCGCCTCGCCAGGTCGGCCACCAGCGCTGCCCGCCAGCCGGTCCACGCCTTGGCCGCGGTCGCCCGGGCGTCCGCCTCGGTGAGCACCTCCAGCAGGTCCAGGGTCTCGGTGTCGACGACCCGCTCGGCCACGTGGCCCACCGTCGCCGGGTCGTCGAGGTCGCGGGTCGTGGCGGTCTCGGCGAGCAGCAGGTGCCGGCGCACGAGGCGGCCGGCCAGCGCGGTCTCCCGCGCGTCGAAGCCGAGACGAGCCGCCACGCCCGCCGCGACCGGCTCGCCTGCCACGCTGTGGTCCCGCGCCTCGCCCTTGCCGATGTCGTGCAGCAGGGCCGCCACCACGAGCACGTCGGGGCGCGCCACCCGGCGGATCAGGCCGGACGCCTCGATGCAGGTCTCCACCAGGTGCCGGTCGACGGTGAACCGGTGCACCACCGACGCGTGCGGGAGCAGTCGGACCCGCTCCCACTCGGGCAGGATCCGGCCGAGCGCACCGGTCTCGTCGAGCGTCTCCCACACCGGCAGCAGCCCCGGCCCCGCCGCGAGCAGCCGGGTGAGCAGGGTCCGTGCCTCCGCGTCCCACGGCTCGGGGATCGCCGCGCCGTCCCGCGCCAGCCGCGCCGCGGTCGCCGGGTTGAGCACCAGGGACCGCTCGGCGGCCTCCGCCGCAGCCCGGAGCAGCAGGAGCGGGTCGCCGGCAGGATCGGTCCGGGCCTGCAGCACCACCTCGCCGGCGGACACCGCGACCCCCGGCGCCACCGGCTGCAGGGCCGGGGTGCGCTCGCGGGTCGAGGCCGGCCGGGCGAGCACGGCGTCGACCCGGCGCCAGGTGAGCCGCGAGAGGTGGGTGATCCGCCGGCCGAGCTCGCGGACGTGACGCTGGGCGGCCGCCACCTCGGGCATCCCGATCCGGGCGGCCAGGTCGGGCCACGCCTCGGGAGCGACCCGGTCGCTGGCCCGCCCGTTGACCGCGTGCAGCTCGTCGCGCACGTCCAGCAGGCGGCCACGGCACCGCTCGAGGTCCGCGTGCGGCACGTCCACCAGCCAGGTCGCCACGAGCGCGCGTATGACGGTCGCGTCGCGCAGGCCGCCCACCGACTCCTTCAGGTCCGGCACCGCCGCGTGAGCCAGCTCCCCCAGCCGCTCGGCGCGCCGGTCGACCAGCTCCTTCAGCGCGGGCAGCTGGCGCCGGGCGTCGCGGCGCCAGTGCGCGAGCAGGGTGGTGCGCAGCCGAAGCGTCACGCTGGGATCGCCGGCCAGGTGCCGGGCGTCGAGCAGCCCGAGGACGACCCGGGGGTCGTCGCGGGCGGCGTCGGTCACCTCGGACAGCCGGCGCACCGCGTGGTCGAGCTGCACGCCCGCGTCCCAGAGCGGGTACCAGACCCCGGCCCCGACCTCGCCGACGTCCGCGGTGGCTGCGCTGTCGTCGTGCACCAGCACCACGTCGAGGTCGCTGTACGGCGCCAGCTCACCCCGGCCGTAGCCACCCACCGCGACGAGCGCCAGGCCGGTCTCGTCCGCGCCGGCCAGGGCGTCCCGCAGCGCGCCGACGCACAGCGCGTCGGCGGCCGCGGTCCGCTCGGCCCTGCCCTGCGCGGTCACGGCGGGCTCGCTACAGCGCCGCCTCGTCGCGGTCGCCGGTGCGCACCCGCACCACCGACTCGACCCCGACCACCCAGACCTTGCCGTCGCCGATCCGTCCGGTCTGCGCGGTCTTGACGATGATCCCGACCACGTCGTCGACGTCGGCGTCGTCGACGACGATCTCGAGCCGGATCTTGGGGACCAGGGCGATGTCGTACTCCGCGCCGCGGTAGACCTCGGTGTGGCCCTTCTGCCGGCCGTAGCCGCTGACCTCGCTCACGGTCATCCCGGTGACCCCGAACGTCTCCAGGGCCTCGCGGACCTCTTCCCACTTGTGCGGCTTGATCACCGCGGTGACGAGCTTCATGCCAGTGCCCCTTCGTTGGTAGTTGCGCTCGCGCCCGGCGCGGGTGCGGCGGGTGCGGCCGACCCGAACCGGCTGCCGCCACCGCGGGAGGCGAACTCGTAGGCGGTCTCACCGTGCTCGGTGAAGTCGATGCCCTCCACCTCGTCCTCCTCGGGGATCCGCCAGCCCATGAGGGCCTTGATCGCGAGCCCCACGACCAGCGTCATCACGCCGGACCACAGCACGGCGGCCAGCGCCACCAGGGTCTGGGTCACCAGCTGCTTGACCCCGTCGCCGTAGAGCAGCCCGCCGGTCGTGGCCAGGAAGCCGACACCGATGGTGCCGACAAGGCCGCCGACCAGGTGGACGCCGACCACGTCGAGGGAGTCGTCGTAGCCGAAGCGGTACTTCAGACCGACCGCGAGGGCGCAGAGCCCGCCGGCGACGAGCCCCAGGATGATCGAGCCGACCGGGCTGAGCGAGCCGCACGCCGGGGTGATCGCGACCAGGCCGGCCACGACGCCCGACGCGGCGCCGAGGCTGGTGGCCTTGCCGTCGCGGATCTTCTCGACCAGCAGCCAGCCGAGCATCGCGGCGCAGGTGGCGACGAACGTGTTGACCCACACGAGTCCGGTCTCGCCGACGAAGTTCTCGGCGAAGGCGGCCGAGTTCGCGAAGAAGTCCGCCTTGCCGCCCGCGACGCCCTGCATGGCGACGGGGACGATCGAGCCGACGTTGAACCCGAACCAGCCGAACCACAGCAGGCCGGCGCCGAGCATCGTGAACGGCAGGTTGTGCGGGCGCATGACCTCCTTGCCGAAGCCGCGACGTACGCCGATCAGCAGGGCCAGCACCAGACCGGCGACGCCGGCGTTGATGTGCACGACCGTGCCCCCGGCGTAGTCGACCGGCACGACCTTCGCGACGGCCCCGGCGGCGTCCCAACCGAAGAGCAGCGAGGACAGGCCGTGCTCGTTGGCGCCGCTGAGGAACCCGCCGCCCCACACCATGTGGGCGAGCGGGAAGTAGGAGAGCGTCACCCACAGCGGGACGAAGACCATCCACGACGAGAACTTCACCCGGTCGGCGATCGCGCCGCTGATCAGGGCCGCGGTGATGACCGCGAACGTCGCCTGGAACCCGACGAAGACCAGCGAGGTGCTGTCCACGCCGTCGAGGCCGAACAGCTCGAACGGGTTGGCGAACAAGGTGGCGACGTCGCTGCTGCCGAACGACATCGACCAGCCCCACAAGACGTAGACGACACCGACGACGCCCATCGCGCCGAACGACATCATCATCATGTTGAGCACTGACTTGGACCGCGTCATGCCGCCGTAGAAGAACGCCAGCCCCGGCGTCATCAACAAGACCATCGACGCGGAGGCGAGCATCCAGGCTGCGTAGCCGGTGTCCATGGAACCTCCAGTGATTCGGACTCAGGAGCTGAACTCTGGTCGGATCATGTTTCGCGTCCCGGCGGAGGTTGTTGCGCGGCGGTGACGCTTTCCCCCGCCGTGTTACGGGCGTGTGACGCGCACGACCGAATAAGCGCACCCTGGTGCGGCGCAAGTTTCGGAACTCGGCGTATCGTGACGCCATGCCAGCACAGGGGGAATCCACCGTACGTCGAGGGCGAGGGCGTCCGCGCGACCCGGCGACCGACGGCCGCATCGTGGCCGCCGCCGCCGAGCTCCTGCTCTCACGGGGCTTCGACAAGACCACCGTCGACGAGGTCGCGGCGCGCGCCGGGGTCGGCAAGGCCACCGTCTACCGGCGCTGGCCCTCGAAGGAGGACCTCGCGGTGTCCGCGATGGAGTCGCTCTACGACGCCGAGTTCCCCGAGCCCGACACCGGGTCGATCGTCACCGACCTCACCGAGAGCTACCGCGGCGTGCTGGCGTTCGTGAACTCCCCCGAGGGCGCGGCGTTCCTGCGCATGTCGATCGCAGAGTCGGTCCGCGACGAACGGATCGCGGCGCTCTACCGCAGCTCGACGATGCGCCGCGAGGCGCAGTCCCGGCTGACGTTCGAGCGGGCGATCGCCCGCGGCGAGGTCCGCCCGGACGTCGACATCGACAGTGCGGTGCAGTGGCTCGGCGGCATGATCACGGTCCGGGCCGTCAGCGGGCGGCCGATGCCGTCGATCGACGACGTGGACGCCCTGGTCCAGTTCACCCTGCGCGGCGTGCTCGCCGACGGCGCCTGATCAGGCCTCGTCGCCGAGCAGCGCGTCGACGAACGCGTCGGGCTCGAACGGCGCGAGGTCGTCTGCCCCCTCGCCCAGCCCGACCAGCTTGACCGGGACGCCCAGCTCGCGCTGCACGGCGACCACGATCCCGCCCTTGGCGGACCCGTCGAGCTTGGTCAGCACGATGCCGGTGACGTCGACGACCTCGCCGAACACGCGGGCCTGGGTCATCCCGTTCTGCCCCGTGGTCGCGTCGAGCACGAGCAGCACCTCGGTGACCGGAGCCTGCTTCTCGACGACCCGCTTGACCTTGCCGAGCTCGTCCATCAGCCCGGCCTTGTTCTGCAGCCGGCCGGCGGTGTCGACGAGCACCACGTCGACCTCCTGCTCGATGCCCGAGCGCACCGCCTCGAAGGCCACGCTGGCCGGGTCGCTGCCCTCGGGGCCGCGCACCGCCTCGCCGCCGACCCGCTCGCCCCAGGTCGCCAGCTGCTCGGCCGCGGCGGCCCGGAAGGTGTCCGCGGCACCCAGCACGACCTGCTTGTCCTCGGCCACCAGGACGCGAGCCAGCTTGCCGACCGTGGTGGTCTTGCCGGTGCCGTTCACGCCGACCATCAGCACGACGGCGGGCTTGCCCTCGTGCCGGTCCACGGCCAGGGAGCGGTCCAGCGAGGGGTCCACCAGCGTGACCAGCTCCTCGCGCAGGATGTCCTTGACCGACGCGGAGGACTTGCCCTCGACCTTGACCCGGGTGCGCAGCCGGTCGACGAGCTCCTGGGTGGGCTTCACCCCCACGTCGGCGGTGAGCAGCAGGTCCTCGATCTCCTCCCAGGTGTCCTCGTCGACGACGTCGCGCGAGAGCAGGGCGAGCAGGCCGCGGCCCAGCGGGCTCTGCGAGCGGGCGAGCCGCTGGCGCCGCCGGACCAGCCGGCTGGCGGCCGACTCGGGACGCTCCAGCGTCGGGAGCGGCGCCTCCTCGATGGTGCGGGTCGGGGTGTCACGCGGGGTCTCCGCGTCCTCCCCCACCGACGGCTCGGGCGGCGCCAGGACGTCGGTCCCGGCAGCGCGGTCGACGGGCTTTCCGCCGGAGCGGGTCCGCGTCGTCACGAGGCCCACGACCGCCCCGACGAGCAGGACCGCGATGCCGATGATCAGCCAGATGTAGTCAGCCACGGGCGTATCCAATCAGAGTCGGTGCTGGTGCTCCCGCGCGCGCTGGTTGTCCAGCGTCGGCAGGGCGTCGACCCCGCGCCGCAGGACGTCGCCCAGCCACGGGGTGTGCGGCACCGCCTCGCCGCGGTGGGTGAAGGCGACGTAGACGACGATCACTCCCGCGATCGCCAGGATCAGGAGCATGGTGAGCACGATGCCGAGCACGAAGGGGTCCTCCCGAGAGATGGCTGCTGCCGACGGCCAGTATCCCAGGGCGGGGAAACCACGGCCGCCGGCGCAGGCGGGGCGGCGCGTCGGCGTATCAGTCCTTGAGCAACGGCTCGACGGCTGCACGCACCACGTCGGGAAGCGGACGGACCGGCCGGTCACCGGCACCGCGGGTGTTGTCGACGTAGACGTGGACGAACCGGCCCTCGGCCGCGGCGTCGTCGTCGCTGCCCTGGAACAGGCCGACGCGGTAGACCACCGAGGAGCGGCCGACCCTGTCGACGACGAGCCCGAGGTCGACCGGCTCGGGGAAGCCGATCTCGCGGAAGTAGCGGCACGACACCTCGGCGACGACGCCGACCGCGGACAGGGTGCGGATGTCGACGCCGGTGACCTCGAGCAGCTGGGCGTTGACGGCGGTGTCGATCAGCTCGAAGTACGTCGCGTTGTTCATGTGGCCGTAGACGTCGTCGTCGGCCCACCGGGTGGTGGCCTGCCGCCAGGCGACGAAGTCCGAGCGGGTCGGGCGGGACCGGTCGCTCACGCGGGCTCGGCCACCTCACGCAGCCGCTGCGAGATGACCGCGGACACCCCGTCGCCGCGCATGGTCACGCCGTACAGCGCGTCACCGACCTCCATCGTGCGCTTCTGGTGGGTGATGACCAGCAGCTGGCTGTTCTCGCGCAGCTCCTCGTAGATCTCCAGCAGCCGGCCGAGGTTGGTGTCGTCGAGCGCGGCCTCGACCTCGTCGAGGATGTAGAAGGGCGACGGCCGGGCCTTGAACAGCGCCACCAGGAACGCCACCGCGACCAGCGACCGCTCACCGCCGGAGAGCAGCGAGAGCCGCTTGACCTTCTTGCCGGGCGGGCGCGCCTCCACCTCGATCCCGGTCGTGAGCATGTTGCCGGGGTCGGTGAGCACGAGGCGGCCCTCGCCGCCGGGGAAGAGCCGGGAGAACACCGAGTCGAAGGCGTCGCGGACGTCCTCCCAGGCCTCGGTGAAGACCTGCTCCACCCGCTCGTCGACCTCCCGGACGATGTCGAGCAGGTCCCGCCGGGTCTTGCGGAGGTCCTCGAGCTGCTCGGTGAGGAACTTGTGCCGCTCCTCGAGCGCCGAGAACTCCTCCAGCGCGAGCGGGTTCACCCGGCCCAGCATCGACAGGGCCCGCTCGGCGGCCCGGAGCCGCTTCTGCTGCTCCTCGCGGACGTAGGGCACCGGCTCGGGAGCATCGTCGCCCGGCACCTCCTCGACGCCGAGCACCGGCGGGACGGGCTTGTCAGGGCCGTACTCGTCGGCCAGCGAGGCCGGGTCGAGCCCGAGCTCGGTCAGCGCGCGCTCCTCGAGCTGCTCGATGCGCATCTTCTGCTGGGCGCGCGCCATCTCGTCGCGGTGCACGGTGTTGACCAGCTCGTCGTGCTCCTTGGCCAGGTCCCGCAGCCGGGTGCGGACCGCCATGAGCTCCTCCTCGCGGCCCCGCCGAGACTGCTCCACCCGGGTGCGTTCCTGCGCCGCAGCCGCGACGGACACCTCGAGCCGTTCGAGCACGGTGGCCACCGCGGTCGCGACGGCCGAGGCCACGCGCCCTTCGCGGGCCAGGCGCTCGCGCCGGGCCGCGGCCTTCGCGCGGGCGTCCCGCTCGGCCTGCGCGGCCCGGACGAGGGAGTCGGCGCGACCGGACAGCGCACGCGCCCGCTCCTCGGCGGTGCGCAGGGCAAGCCGGGCATCCATCTCCGCGGCGCGGGAGGCCCGCGCGGCCTCGGCGAGCCGTTCCCGCTCGTCGGTGTCCGGATCCTCCTCCGGCGAGTCCTCGGCGGCGGCGAGCCGCTGCTCGAGGTCGGCGAGCCCGGCCAGGTCGCGGTCGCGGGCTTCCTGCGCGGCCGTGATCGCCGTCGCCAGCCGCTCCGCCTCGCCCTTGGCCGAGCGTGCCAGCGACCCGAGCTGGCCCAGCTCCTCCGCGACCGCGGCGAGCGTGGCGTCGGACTCGTGCAGCTTGGCCAGCGCGACGTCGACGCGGTGCTGGGCCTGGGCGCGCTCCTCCTCCAGGCGCGACAGGTCGAACCCGAGCCGCTCGCAGGTGTGCGTGGCCGCCGCGAGCTGTTCGGTGGCCTCGTCGACCGCGGCCTGGACCTCGATCAGGCTGGGCTGGGACGTCGAGCCGCCGGCGGCGAAGTGCGAGCCGAGCAGGTCGCCGTCCCGGGTGACCGCGGTGGCGTCGGGCAGCTCGGAGACCAACGACCGGGCCGAGGACAGGTCCTCGACCAGGGCGACCTTGAACAGCATCCGGCGCAGCGCGGGTCGAAGCGCCTCCGGGCAGTCGATGACGTCGACCGCGTAGACGGCCCCCGCCGGGAGCCCGGGCCAGACGCTGTCGTCCGGGTCCCCGCCGCCGAGCAGGATCCCGGCGCGGCCGAGGTCCTGGTCCTTGAGGTGACCGATGGCGTGCACCGCGGCGTCGACGTGCTCGACGGCCACCGCGTCGGCGGCGGTGCCGAGCGCGGCCGCCACCGCGGTCTCGTAGCCGGCCCGGACCGAGAGCAGCGCCGCGACCGAGCCCAGCAGCCCCGACACCGAGTCCGAGGCGGCGAGCAGCGCACCGGCCCCGTCCTTGCGGTTCAGGCCGAGCTCGAGGGCCTCCTTGCGGGCCGCGAGCGCGCCACGCTCGCGCTCGGCGGCCTGGGCCTCCTCACGGGTCTTGGCCAGCCGGTCCTCCAGGTCGGCGAGGGCCGAGGCGGCACCCTCGTGCTCCGCGTCGAGGCCCTCCTCGCCCGCGTCGAGGCCGGCGACCCGGGTCTCCAGCGCGGTGAAGTCGCGCTGCGCGCGCTCGGCCCGGGTCAGGGCCTCCTGGCGCGCCTCGGTGAGCCGGCCCACCTCGTCGTCCGCGGCGGCTGCCCGGCTCTTCAGCGCGTTGACCTGCCCGTGCAGCCGGGCCAGGCCCTCGCGCCGGTCGGCGGCGGCGCGCAGCAGTCCCGAGACGCGGCGCTCCTCGGCCTGGTGCGCCTCCTCGGCCTGCTGCCGTGCCGCGAGCGCGTCGTCGAGCCCCGTCCGGTTGCGCTCGACCTCGGCGGCGATCTCCCGCTCCTGGGTGCGCACCCGCTCGGCCTCCGCGAGCAGCTGCTCGGGGTCGCGGCCGGAGGACGTGCCGTCGGAGGTCGACGTACCCTCCTGGGCGTTGCGCACCCGCTCGGCCGCCAGGGACGCCGTGCCCTTGAGCCGCTCCCGCAGCCCCGACAGCGCGAACCAGGTCTCCTGCGCTGCGGCCAGTGCCGGCAGGTCCTCGCGCAGCGCCGACTCCAGCCCGGCCTCGGCCTCCCTGGCCCGGACGACGGCGGCCTCCACCTCCTCGCGACGCTCGAGCAGCACGGTCTCGTCGGCCAGCTCCTGCTCGAGCGCGGTCCGCGCGGTGACCAGGTCGTCGGCGAGCAACCGGGCCCGGGCGTACCGGACGTCGGCCTGCACGACCGCCGCCTTGCGCGCGACCTCCGCCTGGCGGCCGAGCGGCTTGAGCTGGCGGCGGATCTCGGTGAGCAGGTCGCTGAGCCGGGTCAGGTTGCCCTCGGTCGAGTCGAGCTTGCGGAGCGCCTTCTCCTTGCGCTTGCGGTGCTTGAGGACGCCCGCGGCCTCCTCGACGAAGCCGCGGCGGTCCTCAGGGGTGGCGTGCAGGATCGAGTCGAGCTGGCCCTGCCCGACGATCACGTGCATCTCGCGGCCGATGCCGGAGTCGGAGAGCAGCTCCTGCACGTCGAGCAGGCGGCAGGACTGGCCGTTGATGGCGTACTCGGAGCCGCCGTTGCGGAACATGGTCCGGCTGATCGTGACCTCGGAGTACTCGATCGGCAGCGCGCCGTCGGCGTTGTCGATGGTCAGCGCCACCTCGGCCCGGCCGAGCGGCGGGCGGCCGGACGTGCCGGCGAAGATGACGTCCTCCATCTTGCCGCCACGCAGGGACTTCGCCCCCTGCTCCCCCATCACCCAGGCGAGGGCGTCCACGACGTTGGACTTGCCCGAGCCGTTGGGACCCACGATGCAGGTGATCCCGGGCTCGAGCTGCAGGGTCGTCGCGGACGCGAACGACTTGAACCCGCGGAGCGTCAGGCTCTTGAGGTACAACGTGGGGCTCCTCACGGTCGCCGGGCGGGCGTCGGCGCACGGCCGAACGAGCGATTCTGACAGGTGCTGCCGTGGGGAAGATCAGCGGGACGAGCCTACCCGGGATGAGGTGCGGTTGCCGGGACCTCGCGAGGACGCTCCTAGTGCGACGTCACCCGCCGGCGCACCACGACGGCTCCGAGCATGGCCGCGACGACCAGCGCGACGGGCAGGCCGTCGCCGACGCCGAGCTCGACCGGCGCGGTGAATCCGGACTTCTCACCCGGCAGGTCGACGCGGTAGACGTCCATCCCGCGGACCAGGTCGACGGCGTAGACGATGTTGGTGCGGCCGTGGGTGATCCGTCCGAAGGAGTCGTACTTCGGGACCCAGTAGGCGTCCCACACCTCGGAGGCGCCCCAGGTGGCGTGGCCGTAGGACTTCAGGTGCCGCGGGTCGCGCACGTCGATGAGCTGGAGACCGCCGCCGTAGAACCCCGCGGCGACGATGCCCTTCGGGTGGTAGTCGAACCAGTGCGAGGAGCAGAAGGCGTACTGCGGCACCGGGAACGTGCCGAGGTCGGCGAGCTCGACCTTGTCGAGGGGGACGATCGCGTCCTTGCGGCCGCTGAGCGTCTTGACCTTCCAGGTCTGGAAGGAGCCGGCCTGCGAGCAGTCCGTCTGCTCGTAGTCCTCCTCGGTCACGAAGAGCACGTTGCCGTTCTTCACCGAGGGCGGCGCGTGCTTCTTGAATGCCTTCGCGTGCGGCCGCAGCGAGTTGTGGTGGATGAAGTCGTTCCAGCCGGCGTACTCCGGGTCGTCGCCCCGGCCGGCGGCGCCGGTCGTGGTCACCAGGCGCGGGTGCCGCGGCTTGCGGACGTCGAAGATCGCGGTGCCGTTCCACCCGGTGTGGGTGGCGTAGCCCGCGTTGTCGAAGTTCCACTTGTGACCGGCGGTCGGCGACGAGAACGGCTGGGTCCCCGGCTTGTCGGGGTCGGAGTCGAGCTCGACCGGCGCGGAGAGCTTGCGCAGGTCGAAGATCGAGAAGGTGCCGGCGCTGTCCCCCGCGGAGTAGGCGTAGCGGCAGTCGAGCGCCTCCACGCAGGCCACCGTGTGCGTGGACGTCGTGCCGGGCACCCGGGAGCGGATCCGGGGGTGCGCCTCGTCGGTGACGTCGACGATCACCAGCTCGTTGCCGCCGACGTTGACGTGCTGGATGTCGTCGGGGTTCGGGGCGGCCTGGTAGGAGTCGAGCCCGATCAGCGCGAAGCGTCGTACGCCGTGCTTGGTCCGCCGCTCGCCGCAGTTCATCGCCTCGTTCTCGAACTGCGCGCTGTGCAGGGTGCCGCGCTCCTCCGGCGTGGCCGGGTCGCCGACGTTGAACACCTTCACGGAGTCGAGACCGGAGGTGACGAACAACGGTTTGGTCTTCATGAAGCAGCCCGAGATGCCGGCCTGCCCGGGCACCTGGCGCAGGTGCGTGACGTTGCCGGAGGCGACCAGCGGGGTCAGTGCGGTCGCCGAGTAGGTCTGCTGCATCTTCTCGATGCGCTGCCGGTCACCGTGGGCGGCGGCCGGGGCGGCGCTGGCGACGAGCAGGGCGAGGGCGCCGCTGACGGCGGCGAAACGGGGCAAGGTGACGAGGCTCACGTCGGGTCAACGAAGGACCCGCCGTGAGGTCACGCCCGAAGGGTCAGGCGTGCTCGAGCGTGAGCAGCGGCTCGTCGTGCACGGCGGCCGCGAGGTGGTCGTTCTCGGCCTGGAGGCGCAGCACGTGGGCCTCGAGGTCGGCCACCCGCTGTCGCAGTCGCCGGGTCTCCGCGGTGAGCTGGGCGACGACCCGCGGGTCGGTGCTGGTGCTCATGTATCCGAGGAGCGCCTTGGCCATGGATTTCCTCCGTTGGTGGTGAGGGCGGGCACGCCCCGAGCCGGCCGGATCCGGCCACAGATGTCGGGGTGTACGCCTTTTAGAGTCGCACGAGGGTCCGACAGTGGTCAATCCCGGCCCGGTGCGGCCCGAGGGCGCGTCCGGCGGGGCCTGGGCTGGCAAGTCGGGCAGAAGTAGGACGAACGGTTCGTGAACGCCACGCGGAGGATCGGGGTGCCGCAGCGCGAGCACGGCTCGCCCTCCTGGCCGTAGACCTCCAGGGACCGGTCGAAGTAGCCGCTCTCGCCGTTGACGTTGACGTAGAGCGCGTCGAACGAGGTGCCGCCCTGGTCGAGCGCGGCAGCCATGACCTGGCGGACCCCGGCGAGCACCGCCCCCACCTGGGCGCGGGTCAGCCGTGCCCCGGGACGGTCCCCGTGCAGGCGGGCCAGCCAGAGCGCCTCGTCGGCGTAGATGTTGCCCACGCCGGAGACCAGGGACTGGTTGAGCAGCAGCCGCTTGATGCCCGAGGCGCTGCGGCGCACCCGGTCGACGAACGCGGCGTCGTCGAACTCCGGGTCGAGCGGGTCGCG
>JBQCEF010000179.1:0-3794 GCA_051960495.1 Nocardioides sp.
GTCACCCGATCTACGGGTATCGCTCGCTGCACGACGGCATCGACTTCCGCGCTGCCTGCGGCAGCCCGATCTATGCCGCGGCGCCCGGCAAGGTGCTCGACGAGTACTTCCAGACCGCGTGGGGCAACCGGATCATCATCGACCACGGCTGGGTGCACGGCGTCGGCCTCGCGACGATCTCCAACCACCTGACGAGCTATGCGGTGAGCGTCGGTGATCACGTGAAGCGCGGCCAGATCATCGGGTACGCCGGCACCACGGGCTGGTCGACCGGCTGCCACCTGCACTTCACCGTGCTGCAGAACGGCGAGGCCGTCGACCCGATGACCTGGTTCTGAGCAGGTCCCGGGGGTCCTGGTGAGCCCCGTAAACCTGCTTGCCGCGACCTGAGAGAATCGCGGCCATGGCCACGCAGGAGGGACGCAAGCTCGTCGCGCAGAACAAGAAGGCGCGCCACGACTACCACATCGAGGACACCTTCGAGGCGGGGCTGGTCCTGCAGGGCACCGAGGTGAAGTCCCTGCGCGCGGGCCGCGCGTCCCTCGTCGACGGTTTCGCCGAGGTGGACGGTCACGAGATGTGGCTGCACGGCGTCCACATCCCGGAGTACGCCCAGGGGACCTGGACCAACCACGCCGCCCGCCGCAAGCGCAAGCTGCTGCTGCACCGCGCCGAGATCGACAAGATCGAGCGCCGGGTCAACGAGAAGGGCCTCACGATCGTCCCGCTGTCGCTGTACTTCAAGGACGGTCGCGCCAAGGTGGAGATCGCCCTGGCCCGAGGCAAGAAGTCCTGGGACAAGCGGCACACCCTGGCCGAGAAGCAGGCGAACCGCGAGGCGCAGCAGGCCCTCGGCCGCCGCCTCAAGGGCATCCAGGACTGAGCGTGACGCAGCTCTCGGACGCGGACGTCCCTGCCTGGTGGCGCGCGCTGGGGATCCCCGGGCTGTTCGACGTGCACGTGCACTTCCTGCCGCCCCGGGTGATGGCCAAGGTCCGGGCGCAGTTCGACAGCGCCGGCCCGTTGATCGGGCGCCCGTGGCCACTGGAGTACCGCGGTGATGACGACGAGCTCGTCGCGCGGCTCCGCGCGCTCGGCGTACGACGGTTCTCCGCGCTTCCGTATGCGCACCGGCCCGGGATCGCTGAGTTCCTCAACGACTGGGCCGCGGGGTTCGCCGACCAGGTCCCCGAGGTGCTGCGGTCCGCGACGTTGTACCCGGAGGAGGGTGTGGAGAAGTACGTCGGGGAGCGGATCGAAGCCGGCGCCGAGGTCTTCAAGGTGCACGTCCAGGTGGGCGACTTCGACCTGACCGATCCGCTCCTCGACCGCGCGTGGGGGCTGCTCGAGGACGCGGGCACCCCCGTGGTGATCCACGCGAACTCCGGGCCGGTGGCGAACGACCACACCGGCCCCGGTCCGATGGCGGCCCTGTTGCGTCGCCACCCGCGGTTGGTGGCGGTGCTCGCGCACATGGGGGCTCCGGAGTACGCGGAGTTCATCGCTCTCGCCGAGCAGCACGAACGCGTGTACCTGGACACCACGATGGCGTTCACCGACTTCTTCGAGGAGATGGCGGCGTTCCCGCGCGACCTGCTGCCCCGGCTGCGTGATCTCGAGGGCAGGGTGCTGCTCGGGTCGGACTTCCCGAACATCCCCTACCCGTACGCGCATCAGCTCGAGTCGCTGGAGAGGCTGGGACTCGGGGGCGACTGGCTTCGAGCCGTCTGTTGGCACAACGCCGTGGCGCTGTTCGGCGACCCCGGTGGGTCGGGGGCCCGGGACGAGTAGCTGTGCCCGGTCGGCGTGGTCGTGACCACGGTGTGGGGCCGGCCCGGGGGTCTGGATGCTCTGGCGGACCAGCCGGGCGCCTGCTTGGCGTAGTTGCAGGCCTCGCAGAACCCTTGCCCGCCCTCCTCGGTGGTCTCGCCGCCGTCGGCCACCGGGACGACGTGGTCGGCGTGCCTGATGGGTGCGTCGCACCACGGCGTCCGGCAGACGTCGTCACGGATGATGATGAAGTGCCGCAGCTCGCCGTCGAAGAGGCGACGGCGGGAGTCCATGGCAACCAGCTCGCCGGTGGTGGGGGAGGTGTAGAGCCGTCGTACCCAGGCCCTCGCCTTGCCCGCGACGCCGCCGGCTCCCCGGGCGAGCGCCCGGCCCAACGAGGCCGGGATGACGCCGTAGCCGACCAGTCGTGCCGGGGTGTCGTCGTCCCCGAGGAGCGTCTTGTCGGTCATGACGAGCTGCACCTCGACGGGAACGTCGGGAGCAGTGGCCTGCCCGGTCACGCGCTCCACGAGCGTGTCGGCCATGATCTGGCCGCGGGTCCGCTCGTCGCCGCGGGCACGCAGCGAGTCCGCGTGGCGCGTCAGAGCCGCGTGCACCGCCACGCCCTGGGCGACCGGGAGGAAACCGGTGAGGTAGGTCATCGTGTCCGGTGCCGGACGGATGGTGACCCGGCGGTCCTTGTGGGCGCCTCTGATGCGGCGCAGGGGCGAGGCGGGGTCGAGCTCGTAGGCGAGCCTCTTGGCCTCGGACACCAGCTCTCGGTCGCTCATCTTGGCGAGACGTCCCGCCAGCGCGGCGTCGACGGCCGACCGGTGCTCTGCGGTCAGGGTCCCTGTCTCCCGAACCAGGAGGGATGCGCCCCACTCGTTGACCTCCCCGCGCTCCAAGGCGACGAGGGTGCACGGCATCTCGTTGACGAGGGCCTTGGCCAAGCCGACGTGCCTCCCACCCTTGTGGGGAGACTCGTGGCGGGCCAGGGCCACCTGGCTCGCGATGCCCCGACCTTGTTTCCTGGCCGGCACTCCCTGCGCGGCCTGCTCGGCACGCTGGGAGGCGTCGAACCTGACGGTGATCCGTGCCTGGGCCGCGGCAGCGGCGCACTTGAGGTCCTCGAGCGCGGACAGCAGCTCGATGCGCTCGGCATCCGTGCCCGCCGACTCCGCACCACCGAGCCGCGCGTTGAGCGCGGTCAGCTCCGAGAGTGTCGGCATGGCCTGCTGCACTGGAGAACCCTTCGGTCACCGGTGGCAGACGGTCAATCGAATATGTGTTCGACTCTAGGCGCGTCGCCCGGCAGTGTCAAGCCCCACCGAGGACTGGGGATACGCGCTCCGGGGAATAGGGATGACCGATCGACCGTTGGGACCGGTACAGTGGCGACACTGTTTGACAACTCAAGAGGGGCTGATCGGTTTCGACTTGGGACGTTTGTGCCAGGGGAAGCGGGTCGAGGATCCAAGGTCATCTCGTAAACGATCCTTGGAAACCAATAACTGCCAACGCTAAGCGCAGTTCGTTCGCTCTCGCCGTCTGAGCGAGAGTAAGAACGGGTCGGTCTGAGGGCGCCTCCGCCTCAGTTTCCGGCCTCATCTAGGAGGCTTGCTGGTGAGCTCGGGCCACGAGGGCTCACCGGGACTTTTCTGTGGCTGAGTCTGTCGGCGACCTGTTCGTGGGAGCGCCGGGACTGAGAAGACGACAGCACGAACTGCACCCGGAGAAGCCCTGGGACGGCGCCGAAGGACGCGGGTTCGATTCCCGCCAGCTCCACTCAACTCAACATGCACCTTCCGGCACCGGCGGCCTCGCCGCTCGGTCCAGCCCTCTTGAGCGAAAGCCGCTCCGACCTCGCGTCGGAGCGGCTTTCGTGCGTTCAGCGTCCCCGCTCCGCTCAGGGAGACGCGGGGCGGAGTGCGGTGAGCCAGCCTGCGGTGGCGCGGGCGGCGCTGAGGGTCCAGGTTTTGGGGCCGGTGGTGCCGGCGGTGGGTTGGGTGGTGTCGGCGAGC
>JBQCEF010000180.1:0-2557 GCA_051960495.1 Nocardioides sp.
ATCTTCTTCACCTTCTGGGGCTTGTTCCCGCTGGTGCGCGACGACGTCCGGATCACCGGGACCAACGTGATGACGAAGGCGCTGGCCGGGATGAACCGGCCGGGCATCAGCCACATGAAGCTCTCCAAGCTCAACATGGCGGGCGCCGGAGCCTGGATGATGAACAAGCTCGCGACCGACAACAAGGTCGCCAGCCCCAAGGAGCTCATCGAGATGTGCCTCGAGCTCGACGTCAACCTGTGGCCGTGCGAGATGACGATGGAGCTGATGGGGCTGCGCCCCGACCAGCTGATCGAGGGCGTCGGCGAGCCCGTCGGCGCCGCCACCGCGCTCTCGGCGATGAGCAAGTCCCAGATCAACCTCTTCATCTAGGAGCCAGTGATGGACTACCAGGTCGACCTGACGATCGACGCGAAGGGCAAGAAGTGCCCGATGCCGGTGCTGCTGACCTCGAAGGGCATCAAGCAGATCGAGTCCGGCCAGATCATGGTCGTCGAGGCGACCGACGGAGGCTCGCGCAGCGACATCCCGTCGTGGGCCAAGGACACCGGCAACGAGCTGCTGGAGGCGACCACCGAGGATGGCTTCTTCCGCTACGTCATCCGGAAGGGCTGAGGCTGGGGTGCAGTACGGCTTCGCGATCGACCAGCGCACCTGTATCGGTTGCCACGCCTGCACGGTGGCGTGCAAGACCGAGCACGAGGTGCCGGTCGGCCAGTTCCGGACGTGGGTGAAGTACGTCGACACCGGGTCGTTCCCGGACACGACGCGCTCCTTCGGGGTGATGCGGTGCAACCACTGCACCGACGCGCCGTGCGTGAAGATCTGCCCGACCCAGGCGCTGTTCAAGCGCGACGACGGCATCGTCGACTTCGACAACGAGCGCTGCATCGGCTGCAAGAGCTGCATGCAGGCCTGCCCGTACGACGCCATCTACATCGACGCCGACACGCACACGGCGGCGAAGTGCAACCTGTGCGCGCACCGGGTCGACGAGGGCCTCGAGCCGGCGTGCGTGGTGGTCTGCCCGACCCACTCGATCTGGGTCGGTGACCTCGAGGACCCGACCAGCGGCATCGCGAAGCTCGTGGCCACCAACCAGACCGCCGTGCGCAGCCCCGAGCAGAACACCGGGCCCAACGTCTTCTACCTCGGCGCCGACCGTGCCGTGCTCGACCCGCTGGCCGCGCCGGTGGACGACACCTACATCTGGGCCAAGCCCGACGCGCAGCGGCTGACCAACCAGGGCGACCTCACCCCGGACCCGGTGACCGGGGCACGCACCACGCTCAACACCGCGCACCCGCGGCCGTGGGGCTGGAAGGTCGTGACCTACCTGTGGACCAAGGGCATCGGGGCCGGGGCGCTGGCGCTGGCGCTGCTGGCCCACCTGGTCGGGACCGACCTGGGCGTCCTGGGCGACTGGGTGGCACCGGCCCTCGGCCTGTTCGGCGCCGCGACCACCGGCGCGCTGCTGGTGTGGGACCTCAAGCGTCCCGAGCGGTTCCTCTACATCTTCTTGAAGTCGAACTTCACGTCGTGGCTGGTGCTCGGCGCCTACGTGCTGACCGCGTTCTCCGGTGGCGCGATCCTGTGGGCGCTCGCGGCCCCGTTCGACGTCGGATGGGCGATGACGACGCTCGCCTGGGTGGGCCTGCCGGTCAGTGCGCTGATGGCCGGCTACACCGCGTTCCTGTTCGGCCAGGCCGAGGGCCGCGACCTGTGGCAGTCCCCGCTGCTGTTCTGGCACCTGCTGGTGCAGGCGGTCATGGTCGGCAGCGGCGCGCTCGCGGTCGCCGGCCTGTTCGCCGACCTCGGCGACGGGGCGTGGCAGCTGCTGGCGGCGGCGTTCGTCGTCTCGACCGTGACGCACCTGCTGATGCTGGGCCTGGAGTACGGCGGCCGGCACGCCAGCCGGCAGGCGACGGTGGCCGCCCACATCGTCACCGGCGGCCGCTACTCGCGGCTGTTCTGGCTCGGTGCGGTCGCCCCGGCGGCGGCCGCGGCGGTGCTGGGCGCGCTGACGTGGGGCGGCCTGCCGGTCGGCCTGCTGGCCCTCGCCGGCTTCGTCGTACAACCGGCGCTGGTCGCCTACGAGAGCGTCTTCGTGCGCGCGGGCCAGGACCCGCCGCTGTCATGACCACGAACGGAGCACCCGTGAACCCTCCCGTGAACCTGCCGGGCGCGCGCAACCACGAGGCCCTGCGCAACTACCCGCCGGTCGAGGAGTGGGACCACCACGTCGCGTACGACGCGAAGGCGCACCCGCGCAAGGTTCCGCACACCTACTCGCTGATCCCGACGATCTGCTTCAACTGCGAGTCGTCGTGCGGGCTGCTGGCCTACGTCGACCACGAGGACCTCTCGATCAAGAAGTTCGAGGGCAACCCGGCGCACCCGGGCTCGCGCGGCCGCAACTGCGCCAAGGGCCCCGCGACGATCAACCAGGTCAAGGACCCCGAGCGGATCCTGCACCCGCTGCGCCGGGTGGGGGAGCGTGGCTCGGGGAAGTTCGAGCAGGTCAGCTGGTCCGAAGCGCTCGCCGACATCGCCGGGC
>JBQCEF010000181.1:0-3376 GCA_051960495.1 Nocardioides sp.
GTCCGACCCGGCCGAGCAGCTCGCGCTCTGCGCGCGGATGCCGGCGGCATCCGATGCCGCGGCGTGCGCGCGGGGGACGAAGCTGCAGAACCTCGTCGGCGCGGACGCGGGGGAGCTCGTGCCGCGCGAGCCGGACCGCCTCGTCGCCGCAGGGCAGGTCCCGCCGCGCGGACACCTTCAGGCACATCTCGGCCACCCGCCAGGCCGGGTCGGCCAGCCCGGCGAGCACGGCCGGGGCGGCGCGGTCGTCCCAAACGTAGAGGAGGCCGCGTGCGCCCCAGACCCGTGCCCAGTACGGCTTCCAGCCGCCGGTGCCCGCCAGCACGGCCCGGCCGGCGGCGCCGCCGAGGAAGAGCAGCGTCTCCTCGTGATCGCCGGGGGAGTCGGCTTCGAGCAGCTCGGCGCACAGCTCCGCCGCCCGGGCCTCGCCGGTGTGGGCCGCCAGCCGGGCGAGCAGGTCCCGCGGCGTCTCCCGCTCCGCCGGCGGGTCGGGGAGCCGGCCCACGCGTCAGGTCCGTCGCGCGGGCCGGACCTGCTTGCGGTGCGTCTGCGGGTCGTCGACGAGGTTGCTCAGGAAGCCGCTCGCCCAGTCCTTGACGTCGTGCTCGGACACGGTCTTGCGCATCGCCCGCATCCGGCGCGCGAGGTCGGCCGGGTCGGCGTTGGCCGCCGCGAGGATCGCTTCCTTCATGCCGTTGATGTCGTAGGGGTTGACCATGAAGGCCTGGCGGAGCTCGCCGGCCGCCCCGGCGAACTCGGAGAGCACCAGCGCGCCCTCCTCGTCGTACTTGCAGACCACGAACTCCTTGGCGACCAGGTTCATCCCGTCGGCGAGCGGGGTCACCACGCACACGTCGGCCGCGCGGAACAGCGCCGCCATCTCGTGGCGCGGGTAGGAGGAGTGCAGGTAGGAGATCGCCGGGCGCCCGATCCGGCCGAGGTCGCCGTTGAGCCGGCCGACGAGCCGGTCGATGTCGTCGCGCAGCCGGCGGTACTGCTGGACCCGCTCGCGCGACGGCGTCGCGACCTGCACGAACACCGTGTCCTCCACGGACAGCTTGCCCTCGGCGACGAGCTCGCCGTAGGCACGCAGCCGGCTGTAGATGCCCTTGGTGTAGTCGAGGCGGTCCACGCCGAGCAGGACGTGCTCGGGGTTGCCGAGCTGCTCGCGGATCTCCTTCGCCCGGGTCGCGACCGACTCCGAGCGGGCCAGCTCCTCCAACCCCTCGACATCGATGGAGATCGGGAACGCCGCCGCCTGCACGACGCGGCCGTCGGGGAGGTAGACCAGGTCGCGATGCGTCTTGTGGCCGACCCGCTGCCGCACGAGACGGACGAAGTTCTGGGCGTTGTTCGGCCGCTGGAAGCCGACCAGGTCCGCACCGAGCAGGCCCTCGAGGATCTGCCGGCGCCACGGCATCTGCTGGAACAGCTCGGCCGGCGGGAACGGGATGTGCAGGAAGAAGCCGATCCGCAGGTCGGGGCGCATCGCCCGCAACATCGCCGGCACGAGCTGCAGCTGGTAGTCCTGCACCCACACCGTCGCGCCGTCGGCGGCGACGTTGGCCGCCTCCTCGGCGAACCGTTCGTTGACCGCGACGTAGGCGTCCCACCACTCGCGGTGGAACTCCGGCTTGGCGACGACGTCGTGGTAGAGCGGCCACAGCGTCGCGTTGGAGAAGCCCTCGTAGAACTCCTCCACCTCCTGGGCGGACAGCGGGACCGGGACGAGGGTCATCTCGTCCTGCTCGAACGGCTCGCTGTCGGAGTCGGTGCCGCCGGCCCAGCCGACCCAGGCGCCGTCGTGGGCCCGCATCACCGGTTCCAGAGCCGTCACCAGACCACCTGGCGAGGTCCGCCAGTCCACCGACCCGTCCTCGTTGACCACCCGGTCGACGGGCAGCCGGTTGGCGACGATGACGAGGTCGGCCTTGTGGTCTGCAGTCACGGGGCCAACCTAACCCCCGGGGAGAAGCGTCGGCAGCGGCGCCAGGACCGGATCGCGCCGTCGTCACGGCTCAGGGCGAGGGGCTCGGTGCCCGGGCGTGGTCCGTCGGCGCCTCGACCACGGAGTCCGGCAGCCGGTCCGTGGGGATCGGCTCCGGCTGGGGCTGCGGCTCCAGCCCGCAGGCGACCAGGGCGGCGGCGAGCGCCGCGAGGGCGGCGCGCCGGAGCAGCCGGCGGACGACGCTGCGGCGCAGGGCCGGCTCGATCGCCGTCACCGCTGCACCGGCACTTCGACGACGAACCTGGCTCCGCTCGGCTGCCGGTCCTCCACCCAGACGCGCCCGCCCATCAGCCTGACGTGGCCCGCGACCAGCGACAGGCCCAGGCCGGCGCCGGTTCCCGTGCCGCGGCCCGACGCCCGGGCGAACCGCTCGAACACCCGTTGTCGCTGGTCCCCCGGCACTCCCGGTCCCTGGTCCTCGACCGCGAGCCGCAGCAGCTCCTCGCCGTCGGAGGCGCGCAGGTCCACGCGCACGGCGCTCACCCCGCCGCCGTGCTGCTCGGCGTTGTGCACGAGGTTCGAGACCACTCGATCCAGCCGCCGCCGGTCGATCGCGACCACGGCGTCGGCACCGGGGCCGACCTGCGTCACCGGCCGGCCCGCGGCGCGGTCGGCGACCCGGGCGACGAACTGCTCGACATCGGTGGGCTCGGGCGAGAGAGTCTCCGCGCCCGAGTCCGAGCGCGAGATCTCCAGCAGGTCCTCGACCATCTGCGCGAAGCGGCGGACCTCTGTGGCGAGCAGCGCGAGCACCTCGCGGCCCTCCTCGGTGAGTCGGCCGGCGCGCGCCTCGAGCAGGTCCACGGCGTTGACCATGGTCGTGACCGGCGTCCGCAGCTCGTGCGAGACGTTGCCCGCGAAGCGGGCGTCGCTCTCGACGCGTCGTTGCAGCCGGCCCGCCGTGCGGTTGAAAGCGGTGGCGATGCCGGCGAGGTCCGGGTCGCTGCGCACCTCGAGCCGGGCCCCGAGGTCTCCCCCTGCGATCGCGGCGGCCGCCGCCGTGAAGCGGCTCAGCGGCCGCAGCGCGCGGCGGCTGGCCCACAGCCCCAGCAACAGCCCCAGCAGCGTCGTCATGGTCGCGGTGCCGGTGAACGTGACGGCGAGGGTGGTGAGGGCCTGGTCGAGCTCGCGCAGGCTGAACACCTCGACGTAGGCCGCGTCGTCCGCCAGCGGCAGGGCGATCGCCACGACCAGGCCGTCGTGGGTGGTGAAGCGCTGCTGCACCGCGCGTCCGTCCTCGACCGCGGCGACGAACGCGCGGGGGAGGACCCCCAGCCCGCCGGGCAACTGATCGGAGAACC
This sequence comes from Nocardioides sp., assembly GCA_051960495.1. Lineage (GTDB taxonomy): Bacteria > Actinomycetota > Actinomycetes > Propionibacteriales > Nocardioidaceae > Nocardioides_B. Next base: position 3,310 of record JBQCEF010000181.1, read on the forward strand.
AGCGCCCGTGGACCCAGGCGAGCGGGCTCGACGCCTCGCCGGCGGAGGCCTCGAGCCGCTCGAGGAG
>JBQCEF010000182.1:0-2710 GCA_051960495.1 Nocardioides sp.
CTCGCCCGGCGTGGGCCCGGCCCCCGGGGGTGGGGGCCGGGCCGGTGGGGCTCACGCCATGGCGTCGAGCGCCATCTGGAGGGCCTCCTTGATGTCGGCGTCGGTGGTGTCGCGGGTGGTCTGGAACACGGACCGGACGACGTCCAGGGCGACGATGCGCTGGTAGCGGGTGCCGTCCGCGTCGCCGTTCTGGCGGCGGGCCTCCTCGGCGGTCTCGATGGCGGCGGTGAGGGCGCTCTCGGCCCGCTTGCGGCTGGTGGCGGTGGTGGCCATGTCGGTTCTCCTGTCGTCTTGCCCGGTCGCTCCGGGCTTGATGAGAGAACTGTACACCCCCTTAGCATCAGGTGCCAAACTGGGACCCGTACGTCGCCTCGAACCGCTCCCGAGGCAGGCACGCCTTCCCCCCGGCCGGGCGGCCCTGCGCGTCCGCGTGCTGGAAGTAGACCGCCGCCCCGGTCACCCGCGTCACCACGCACCGCACCTTCGGCGCGTCCGCGTAGCGCTGCCCAGGGCCCGGCTTCCAGGCCATGTCCAGGTGCGTGGCGTGGGTGAACACCAGCCCCCGCCTGAGCCCGCTCACGGCGCCACGACGCGGGACACGGTGACGATGCGCTCGGAGCCCATCACCAGCGTGATCGGGGTGCCGTCGGCGGCCACCTCGACGGTGACCCGGTTCGAGGCGTGCGGGGTGACGCTGACCACGGAGCCCCGGCCGAGGGCGCCCATGTCGATGACGTCGGGCGCCTGGATCTCGTCGGCGCGGACGGCGAACACGTCGCGGTGGGGGAGGGTCGGGGTCTCGGACATGGCGGTCTCCTCGGTGGCGATGCGGCGGGCTCGGGCCTGCCGCATGGAGTCAAGCAGGGGCTGCATGAGGTCGCGCGGCTGAGCGGCCTCGCGGGCAGCCTCCTCGGCCTTGTGGGCGGCCATGGCCTCGCGGCAGCGCTTGCGGGCCCCGGCGGAGTCCCAGCCCTTGGTGTCCTCGCTGTGCACCCAGTCGCAGCGGCACGAGATGATGATGATGGCGCGGGCGGCGATGATCTCGTCAACGGCGTGGGTGGCGCGGGCCATGATTCCTCCTGGGTGTGCGGGCGGCCGGTTCGCCCCGGCCTGTGTGTCCATTGTGCACACCCTTAGCATCTGGCGCAACTCTCACCAGGCGACAGCGACCACCCGCGTCGACGTCGGCATCTCGCAGCCCGGCCGCCCCACCGCCAGCCACGCTGGAGCCGACGCCACCACCTGCGCGGCCAGCAGGGTGGCGGCCACCTCATCCGGGGCCGCCACCTGCACCGTGCTGACGTGCTCGTCCGGGCGGATCGGCCGCGACGACGTCCAGCCCACCTCCACGGTGAAGACCGGCTCGGTCATGACGTGGTCTCCTGGGTGGTCGGGGCGAGCATGTCGGGGGTGACGCACTGGTTGAGCAGGTTGCCGTCCGGCCCGTGCCCGGCGTAGCAGAGCACCAGCGCGGCCGGGGTGGGCAGGGTGCGGGCGGCCTCGGCGTCGTCGGGGTAGTCCTCGTCGTCGGCGTAGCCGTTGGTGGCCGCGTACTCGCAGCCGACCGCGACGGCGCGGTACAGGCTGGCGGTCTCGGCGACGGTGGCGGGCACCAGCACTAGCGGACCCTGGGTGTCGATGGAGCGCTCGGCGGGCCGGGCGAGGACCTCGCGGGCGACGGCCAGGTCGGCGGCGGCGCGCGGGTCGGTGGCGCCCCCGTCCTCGATGAGCCCGGCGGCGTGGTCGAGCAGGATGCGGGCGGCCTCCCCGAAGGTCATGGTGCTGCCGCCGAGGTAGTGGCCGAGCCCGAGCATGCAGCGGGTGTCGGTGGTGGTCATGACGTGGTCTCCTCGGCGGTGTTCAGGGCGGCGATGATGCGGTCCTCGGCGCGGTCCAGGGTCTGCTGGGCGCGCACGTCCCCGGTCCAGTCGGGGTCGTTGAGGATGACGGCCAGGCTCTCGTGCAGGGCCCTCAGTTGCGCGGCGGTGAGCAGCAGCACGCGGAGCCCGTTGACCAGGGCGTGGGCGACGATCTCGGCGGACTCGGCGAGCCGGTCGTGGTCGTGCTCGGTGCCGACGGGCCAGTCTGGGTCGTTCAGCACGATCGACAGGGTGCCGTGCAGGGCGCTCACCTGCGGGTCGGTGAGCCGCAGCGCGTACGTGGCGGGCTCGGTCATCCCTGGGGCTCCTTCGGGAGGTCGTCGGCGGGGATCCACCGGACGACGTAGCGGGTGTCGCGCTTGGTGTAGCGCTCGGCCAGGGCCGGGCTGGTGAACGCCTTGACGGCGTTCTCGGCGGGGTAGCGGCCGGTGCCGGTCCACTCGAACACGCCGTGCAGGCCACTCTCGACCAGCAGGGCCCCGCCGCACCAGCCGCAGCGCTTGCGCTTGGGCGGGCCGTCGGCGCGCGTGCAGTGCACGCCGATGCCGTGGATGCAGCGGTGCCGCTTGGCGAGCCGGGCGGTCGTGGTCTCGGGCACTGCGGGCTCCTGGTGCTCGGCGGCCGGTTCGCTCCCGGCCGATGGGTTGAGAGTACACACCCTTAGCGGGGCGGGCAACTCTCGGCGCCGCGCCCTACTGTGGCGGCTCCAGCCCGAGCAGCCGCTCCAGGTCCGACAGTGGCACGCTCACCTTGGCCGCGTAGCCGCTGGTGCGCCACTCCAGGGCGGCGGCGCGGCGGGCGACGGGACCGGCGGGGATCACGACTGGCCT
>JBQCEF010000183.1:0-2894 GCA_051960495.1 Nocardioides sp.
CCGCGGCGCTCGGCACCCAGCTGCACGCCGACGTCTTCACGATCGCAAACACCGTGCCGACCATGCTCTACATCCTGCGGGCCGGCGGTGTGTTCAACGCGGTGCTCGTCCCCCAGCTGGTCCGGGCGATGAAGAACGACCCGGACGGCGGTGAGGCCTACACGAACCGGGTCGTGACGCTCGCGGCGCTCTTCCTCGCCGGGGTGACGGCGGTGCTCGTGATCGGCGCGCCACTGCTGATGCGGCTCTTCCTGGACGGCAGCTACTTCACCCCGGAGCTCGCCGAGCAGCGGGAGTCGGTGATCGACTACGCGCGCTACTGCCTGCCCCAGGTGTTCTTCTACGGGATGTTCGTGCTCGTCGGACAGATCCTGAACTCCCGCGGCAGCTTCGGGCCGATGATGTGGGCCCCGATCGCCAACAACGTCATCTCGGTCGCGGTGCTCGCGATCTACCTCGCGGTGTTCGGGGCTGCGTCCGGCGCCCGGCTCACCGGAGGCTTCACTTCCGGCGAGGAGGCCTTGCTCGGCCTGGGGTCCACCCTGGGCATCGCGGTGCAGCTGCTCATCTTGGTGCCCTACCTGAGACGGGCCGGCTTCAGCTACCGGCCGCGCTACGACTTCCGGGGCACCGGCCTGGGCCACACGCTGCGGCTGGGGGTGTGGACGGTCCTGTTCGTCATCGTCAACCAGGTCGCCTACACCGTGGTGGTGCACCTGGCGTCGGGCGGCACCGCGGACGCGGCCACCACCGCGGGCGGCAGCCCGGGCACGGGCTACACCATCTACTCCAGCGCCTTCCTCGTGATGATGGTCCCGCACTCGGTGGCGACGGTGTCGCTGGCGACCGCCATGCTGCCCCGGCTCTCGCGGCACGCGGCCGACGACGACCTGCCCGGCGTGGCGCGCAACGTGGCCTCCACGCTGCGCACCACGCTGGCGCTGATCGTGCCGTTCGCGGTGGCGCTGCCGCTCGTCGCCCACGACCTGAGCAACCTGATCTGGGGCTACGAGGCCGCGCGGGAGACGTTCGTGGACTTCGCGGCGGCCCTGGCCCTGTTCGCTCCGGGCCTGGTCTTCTTCACCAGCCACTACCTGATGCTGCGCGGCTTCTACTCCCTGGAGCGCACCCGGACGGTGTTCTGGGTGCAGTGCGTGATCGCGGCGGTCAACATCACCCTGGCCGTCCTGCTCACCGGGGCAGCCGCGCCCGGGCAGACCGCGTCCTGGCTGGTCGTGGCCTACGACGGCGCCTACGCGGGGGGAGCGATCGGTTCCTACCTGCTGCTGCGCCACGTCCTCGGCGGCCTGGAGACCCCGACCCTGGTCTGGTTCCTGCTCCGGCTGGTCCTCGCCGCCGGCATGGCCGGGCTGGTGGGCTGGGCGGTCCGCCTCGGCCTGGCCGAGCTGTGGCCCGGGGACGCGAAGCTGCGGGCCGCCGTCGCGCTGGTGGCGATCGGCGGGAGCGGCGCGGCCGCCTATCTCGCGGTCAGCCGGGCGCTGCGCATCGACGAGGTGACGAGCGTGCTGCGGCTGGTCTCGAGCCGGTTGGGCCGGTGAGCACGGGTTTCCGATCCCCGTAGCATGGTCAGGATCGAGGAGCAGCGTCGTACGTCGCAGGAAGAGGGAGGACCGAGGTGCAGACACCGGTCGGACCCGGGACCCTGCTCGCGGGACGGTTCGTGATCGAGGACCTGCTCGACGACACCGGCGGAGCGCGGTTCTGGCGCGCCACCGACAAGATCCTCGCCCGCAGCGTGGCCGTGCACGTCATCGCCGACGACGACCCGCGCAGCGAGGCGCTCCTCAACGCCGCCCGCACCTCGGCGACCGTCAGCGACGGGCACCTGCTCCGCGTGCTCGACGCCGCCACCGAGGACGGCGTCACCTATGTCGTCAACGAGTGGGGCCACGGCATCTCCCTCGACCGGCTGCTCACCGAGGGGCCGCTCTCGCCGCGACGTGCCGCCTGGGTGGTCAAGGAGGTCGCCGAGGCGATCAGCACCGCGCACCGGCACGGCATCGCCCACGGCCGGCTGCTCCCCGAGAACGTGATGGTCACCGAGGCCGGGTCGGTGAAGCTGATCGGGTTCGTGGTCGACGCGGTGCTGCGGGGCCGCGACCAGGCCCGGGTCGGCGGCGGCCGAGCCCTCGGCGAGCACGAGGCCGACGTGGTCAACCTCGCAGCGCTGCTGTACGCCGGGCTCGTGGCTCGCTGGCCCGGGACCGACGGCTCGTCGCTCCCCGACCCCCCTACCGAGCACGGACGCCCGATGCGGCCGCGGCAGGTGCGTGCCGGGGTGCCCCGCCCGCTCGACGCGATCTGCGAGCGGGTGCTCAACGCGGACGCCGACCACGCGACCCCGCTCGAGACCGCCCACGAGATCTATGCCGCCCTCTGCGACTTCATCGGTGACCCCTCCGGCGCCGTGCCGGCGAGCTTCGAGTCCACCGCGTTCTTCGACGAGGAGGAGCTCGCGACGCTGCGCGGCGACGCGCCGGCCGAGGGCGCTGACGACACCGGGGAAACCGGCGACGACCGCACCGACGACACCGCTGCCGCCGGTGCGCCCGACCCGGGCGCCACGCAGGCCGGCGTCCCGGTCTTCGACGACGACACCCGCGGGTGGCGACCCGGCGCCGACCCGGACGAGGCCACCGCGCTGTCCCCGGCGCCGCGACAGGAGCGCACGCCCCCGCCGCCATTCCCGCCGCTTCCCGAGCGTCCGCTGTTCGCCCCCGACTCCCCCGCCCGCCCGCAGCGCCTCGCAGGCAGCCCACGCAGCACCGGAGCCGGCAACGGCTCGCTGCCACCGGTCTGGGGGCCGGACGCCGACGAGACGCCACCGGACGACCCCGAGACCGGGGAGCACACCGGCTGGGACGAACGCGACC
>JBQCEF010000184.1:0-7176 GCA_051960495.1 Nocardioides sp.
GTGGGGGTCGCAGCATCAGCCGTGCTCACCCCGGCACCCGCGGCCAGGATGGCGGCGAGAGCGGTCAATCGGGCGGTCCTGCTGCGAAAAGCCTGTCGTGCGGTGAGCATCGCGAACTTCCTCTCGAGAGGTGCATCGGCCCCGAGCACTGGCAGCCCGCAAGCACGACCGAGCGCTCATTCAGAGGCTCAACGAGCGGCTCCCGAGAAGGTCACGTGCACCGGCGCAAGAGTTTCCCGGAGCTGTCCGCACCGCGCTCCCGGGCCGGCCGGGGCGGGGCTCAGTGGCCGCCGGTCAGCGGCGCCATCAGCCGCGCGATCCGGCTCGGCCGGCCGGTGAGGCGCTCCTCGACGTCGGCCAGCGCCATCGCCCGGAGACCGGCGTTGACGCCCAGCCAGCGCAGCGGCTCGGGCTCCCAGCGGCGCGAGCGATGGTCCACCCAGGGCAGCTCGGTCAGCTCGGTGTGGTGCCCGAGGATCAGGTCGCGCAGCGTCCGGCCGGCCAGGTTCGTCGTACTGACGCCGTCGCCGACGTAGCCGCCCGCCCAGCCGAATCCCGAACGCCGGTCGTATCCCACAGATGCGCACCAGTCCCGCGGGATCGCGAGCGGTCCGCCCCACGCATGGGTGAAGCTCGCCCCGGCGAGCACCGGGAACAGCTCGAGCGCGGTCTGGTGCAGGTGGGCGAAGACCCGGTCCTCGCGGTCGTAGGAAGAGCGCACCGAGGAGCCGAAGTGGTAGGGCGCGCCGCGGCCGCCGAACACCAGCCGGTCGTCGGCGGTGCGCTGTCCGTAGATGATCAGGTGCCGGCCGTCGGTGAAGGTCTCGCGCTCGCGCAGCCCGATGCGCTCCCAGGTCTGCGCCGGCAGGGGAGCGGAGGCGATCACCAGCGAGTAGACGGGCGCCACCGCGCGCCGCATCCGCGGCAGGGCCGGCGTGTAGCCCTCCGTCGCGCGGACGACCGCCTCGGCCCGCACGACGCCGCGGTCGGTGCGCGCCGAGCGGCCGGCGATCTCCCGGACCGGGGTCTGCTCGTAGATCCGGCCGCCCCGGGCCTCGACCGCTCGCGCGAGCCCGCGGACCAACCGCCCCGGGTGGATCGCGGCGCAGTCCGGGGTGTACGTCGCACCGAGCGTCCCCGCGGCGTCGAGGCGGGCGCGGGCCTCGTCACGGCCCAGCAGCCGCAGCTCGGAGTCGTCCCGTCCCCACGCCCTGGCCGCCGCGATCTCGTCGTGCGCCGCTCGCAGCTGGGCCCGGGAACGGGCCAGCGACAGGGTGCCGCCCTTGCGGGCCCGGGCGTCGATGCCTTCCTCCTCGGCCACCCGAAGCACCTCGTCGACGGTGGCCCGCATCGCGCGGTGCTGGGCCCGGGCGCTCTCGGGGGAGGACCCGGGGAGCGCCGCCAGCTTCGCCGGGGACGCCGGGAACAGCGCTGAGCACCAGCCGCCGTTGCGACCTGACGCACCGAAGCCGGCCGTCTCGGCCTCCAGCACAGCGACTCGCAGGGTCGGGTCGTCGCGCAGCAGGTAGTAGGCCGTCCACAGGCCGGTGAAGCCCGCCCCGACGATCGCCACGTCGACGTCGGTGTCGCCCGGCAGTGCGGGCCGGGGGAGCCAGTCGTCGCCGGCCGTCTCGTGCCACAACGAGAGGCCGGCGTAGCGAGCCCCGCTCAGCGCACGCCCCACGAGTAGGTCTGCTTGCGCAGCTTGAGGTACATGAAGGTCTCGGTCGACTCCACGTTCTCGATCGTGCGGATCTTGTGCGACAGCACGTGCAGCAGCGCCTCGTCGCTCTCGCACACCACCTCGACGAGCAGGTCGTAGGACCCGGCGGTGACCACGACGTAGTCGACCTCCTCGAGCTCCGCGATCTGGTCGGCGATGTGCTCGAGCTCCCCGCGGACCCGGATCCCGATCATCGCCTGCCGGGCGAACCCGAGCTCGAGCGGATCGGTCACCGCGACCACCTGCATGACGCCGTTGTCGATCAGCCGCTGCACCCGCTGCCGGACGGCGGCCTCGGACAGGCCGACCACCTTGCCGATCGCGGCGTACGACCGTCGTCCGTCCTGCTGGAGCTCCTCGATGATCGCCTTGGAGACGTCGTCGAGCACGACAGCGTTCCCACCGTTTCTCCCGCTTCGCGCACTCATGGGCAGATCTTGGCAGCAGGGTGCAGGTACGTCAAAGAAATCGGACCAATCGACCACCGGAATCCGTTGCAGCGACGTTACGAATCCACCGAATCCCTTGTCGCCCGCGCTTGGTTCTGACATTATCCACAGCGTCTGGGCCACCCCTGCCGGCGAGAGGACTGCCTGATGTCGCACCGTCACGCATCACGAGAGCAGCTGCTGCAACAGCTCGGTGCCGCGGGGGTGAGCCGGCGCAGCTTCCTGCGGGGAGCCGGGCTCGCCGGGCTCGCCGTGGCGTCTCCGGGCCTGCTGGCGGCCTGCGGCACGGAGGCGGCCAAGCAGACGGCCGAGTCGTGCGTGAGCAAGGACCTCTCCGCGACCGAGAAGACCCTGCACTTCTCCAACTGGCCGCTCTACATCGACCAGAAGAAGGTCAAGCGCGACGGCAAGAAGGAGACGGTGTACCCGACGCTGGAGAAGTTCCAGCAGCAGACCGGGATCACCGTCGACTACGTCACCGACGTCAACGACAACGCGGAGTTCTTCGGCATCGTGCGCAACCAGCTCGCGGACTGCCAGCCGACGGGCCGCGACATGTTCGCGCTGACCGACTACATGGCCGGCCGGATGATCAACCTCGGCTGGATGCAGAAGCTCGACAAGGCCAACCTGCCCAACGTCGAGGCGAACCTGGTGGAGAGCCTGCGCAGCCCGAGCTGGGACCCCGAGCGCGACTACTCGGTCCCGTGGCAGAGCGGGCTGACCGGGATCGCCTACAACGCCGACCTCACCGGTGAGGTGAAGAGCTTCGACGAGCTGCTGACCCGCAGCGACCTCAAGGGCAAGGTCAGCCTGCTCTCGGAGATGCAGGACACGATGATCTTCATGCTGCTGCTCGAGGGCGCCAATCCCGAGGACTTCACCGCCGACGAGTTCGGGGCGGCCGTCGACCGGCTCGACAAGGTCGTGCAGTCCGGTCAGATCCGCGCGTTCACCGGCAACGAGTACGCCCAGGACCTGGTGAAGGGCAACATCGTCGCCTGCGAGGCCTGGTCCGGCGACATCATCCAGCTCCAGTTCGACAACCCGAACATCAAGTTCGTCGCACCCGAGGAGGGCCTCTCCTTCTGGAGCGACAACATGATCGTGCCGAACAAGGCCGACCACAAGACGAACGCCGAGAAGCTGATGAACTTCTACTACGACCCCGCGATCGCCGCCGAGGTCGCCGCCTGGGTCAACTACATCTGCCCCGTCGAGGGTGCGCAGGAGGCGATGACCAAGATCGACCCGAGCCTGGCCGACAACGAGCTGATCTTCCCGACGTCGGAGCTGCTCGCCAACACCTACGACATGATGGCGATGGACTCCAAGACCGAGCAGAAGTACCAGCAGCAGTTCGCTTCGGTGATCGGAGCCTGAGCGCGGTGGCTGGTACGTCGTCCGGTTCCGGGACCGCCGCCGAGGCGGGAGCCGACCTCACCCTCACCAAGGTCACCAAGCGGTTCGGCGACTTCACGGCCGTCGACGACCTGGACCTGCAGGTCGGCAGCGGGCAGTTCTTCGCGCTGCTCGGCCCGTCCGGCTGCGGCAAGACCACGACGCTGCGCATGGTGGCCGGCCTCGAGGAGCCGACGGTGGGCACCATCGAGCTCGGCGGCGACGAAATCACCCGGCTCATGCCCTACAAGCGACCGGTCAACACCGTCTTCCAGAACTACGCGCTGTTCCCCCACCTCGACATCTTCGAGAACGTCGCCTTCGGCCTGCGGCGCCGTGGCGTCAAGGACGTGAAGAGATCCGTCGAGGAGATGCTCGAGCTGGTGGAGCTCTCCGGCTTCGGCAAGCGCAAGCCCCCGCAGCTGTCCGGCGGGCAGCAGCAGCGTGTCGCCCTCGCGCGCGCGCTGATCAACCGGCCGCGGGTGCTGCTGCTCGACGAGCCGCTCGGTGCGCTCGACCTGAAGCTGCGCCGGCAGATGCAGATCGAGCTCAAGCGCATCCAGACCGAGGTGGGGATCACCTTCATCCACGTCACCCACGACCAGGAGGAGGCCATGACCATGGCCGACACCGTCGCGGTGATGAACCAGGGGGTGATCGAGCAGCTGGGTGCGCCGGTCGACCTCTACGACAACCCGGCCACCACGTTCGTCTCCAACTTCCTCGGACAGTCCAACCTGGTCAGCGGCACCGTGCGCGTCGCCGGCGCCGAGGACGTGCTCGTCGACGTGCAGGGCACCACCGTGCGCGCGCCCGTCGAGCGGGCCCGGCGCCGCGACGGGCACGTCTGGGTCGGGGTCCGGCCCGAGAAGGTGTTCCTCGCCCACGCGGGCGAGGAGACCCAGGACCAGTCGAACCTGCTGCCGGCCGGTCTGGTCACCGACGTGAGCTTCATCGGGGTGAGCACGCAGTACCTCGTGAAGATGCCGTGGGACCAGGAGCTCACCGTCTTCGAGCAGAACACCGGTGCGCGCGAGGGCTTCCGTCCCGGTGACCGCGTCGACCTGCACTGGAGCCCCCTGCACACGTTCCTCCTCGACGCCGACCAGGACGCCCACGCCGGCGACGAGACCTATGCCCAGCTGGCCGGGGGAGCCGCGTGAGCATCGCCCAGCTCGGGCACGCCGCCCCCGGCACGGGCGCGGAGGAGGCGCAGGAACGCCGCTCCGGGCGGACCGGCTACCTGCTGCTGCTCCCGGCGATCGCCTGGCTGCTGCTGTTCTTCGCCGTACCCACGATCCAGCTCGCGGCCACGTCGCTCTACGACCCCAACGGCTCGCTGGACACCGGCTACGCGATGACGTGGTCGTTCGGCAACTACCTCGACGTGCTGACGACGTACCAGACCCAGTTCCTGCGTTCCCTGCTCTACGCCGGCATCGCCACGCTGCTGTCGCTGCTGCTCGGCTACCCGCTGGCCTACGCGATCGCGTTCAAGGCCGGGCGCTGGAAGAACCTCATGCTGGTCATGGTGATCGCGCCGTTCTTCACCAGCTTCCTCGTGCGCACGCTGGCCTGGAAGTCGATCCTCGCCGACAACGGCTTCATCGTCGACACGCTGAAGACCGTCGGGGTGCTCCCCGACGACGGCCGGCTGCTGGCGACGTCGATCGCCGTGGTGACCGGGCTGACCTACAACTTCCTGCCGTTCATGGTGCTGCCGCTCTACGCGAGCCTGGAGAAGATCGACCCGCGTCTCGTCGAGGCGGGCAAGGACCTGTACGCCGACGGCTTCACCTCGTTCCGCAAGATCACGCTGCCGCTGTCGATGCCGGGCGTCGTGGCCGGCACGCTGCTGACGTTCATCCCCGCAGCCGGTGACTACATCAACTCCCAGCTGCTCGGCACGCCGCAGCAGCGGATGATCGGCAACGTCATCGACAGCTTGTTCCTGGTGCAGCTCAACTACCCGGCGGCAGCGGCGAGCTCGGTGGTGCTGATGCTCGCGATCGTGCTGATGGTGCTGTTCTACGTGCGCCGGGCCGGGACCGAGGAGCTCGTCTGATGCAACGCCTCGGCCGTTGGGTGAGCGACCACCTCATCATGTTCATCGCGATGCTGGTCCTGCTCTACATGTTCCTGCCGATCTTCTTCGTCGTGCTGATGAGCTTCAACAACCCCACCAGCCGGCTCAACTACGAGTTCAACGCGTTCACGCTCGACAACTGGCGCGACCCGTGCGGCGAGCCCGGGATGTGCTCGTCGGTGGTGACCAGCCTCCAGATCGGGTTCCTGGCCACGCTGGTGGCGACCCTTCTCGGGACGCTGGCGGCGTTCGCGCTGGTGCGGCACCGGTTCCGCGGACGCTCCGCGACCAGCCTGCTGATCTTCCTGCCGATGGCCACCCCCGAGGTGGTGATGGGCTCCTCGCTGCTCGCGCTCTTCACGGCCGCCGGGCTGTCCGGCAAGCTCGGCTTCTGGTCGATCCTGCTGGCCCACATCATGTTCTGCCTGTCGTTCGTGGTCGTGACCGTCAAGGCCCGGCTGGCCGGTCTCGACTCCCGCTACGAGCAGGCGGCGATGGACCTCTACGCCAACGAGTGGCAGACGTTCTGGCGGGTGACGTTCCCGCTGGTGTTCCCCGGCATCCTCGCGGCCGCGCTGCTGAGCTTCTCGCTGTCGTTCGACGACTTCATCGTCACGAACTTCAACCACGGCAACACGATCACCTTCCCGATGTACGTGTGGGGCTCGGCCCAGCGAGGGATCCCGCCGCAGGTCAACGTGGTCGGCACGGTGATGTTCCTGCTCGCGCTGCTGCTGGTGCTGGGCAGCGGAGCGGTCCAGCGCCGGCGCGAGCGCGCCGTGTCGTGAGCCCGGCGAGCACGTGGGCCGCGCAGTCACTGGCGACGGCCCGGCCGGGCGTCGCCTGGCTCGACGACCCGGCGCGCCCTGCCCGGCTCCCGGCGCTGCACGGCACCGGGCACGCCGACCTGGTCGTGGTCGGCGGCGGCTACACCGGCCTGTGGGCGGCGCTGCGCGCCAAGGAGCGCGACCCCGGCCGCGAGGTCGTGCTGCTGGAGGCGGGCGGCTGCGGGGACCAGGCGAGCGGCCGCAACGGCGGCTTCGCCTCCGCGAGCCTGACCCACGGCTTCGGCAACGGGATGGAGCGCTGGCCCGAGGAACTGGCCGAGCTCGACCGGCTCGGCGCGGAGAACCTGCGGGCCATCGGGGACACCGTGCGTCGCCACGACATCGACTGCGGCTTCGAGGAGACCGGCGAGCTGCTGGTGGCGACGGCCGAGCACCAGGTCGAGGAGCTCGCCGAGCTGGCGGCAGCGATGGGTGCTGCCGGGCACGACGTACGGCTGCTGGACGGGGCCCGGACGCGGGCCGAGGTGGACTCGCCGACCTACCTCGGGGGGCTGCTGGACGCCCACGGCACCGCGATGGTCGAGCCCGCGCGGCTGGCGTGGGGGCTGCGCGACGCGTGCCTGCGGCTCGGCGTGCGTATCCACGAGGGCAGTGTGGTCACCGGTCTCGACCGCGACGGTGTGCGGATGGCCGTCCGGACCCGGACCGGCCGGGTGGTGGCGCCGCACG
>JBQCEF010000185.1:0-2986 GCA_051960495.1 Nocardioides sp.
GTCAAGCTCTCGTTCCTGCCGTTCTTCGCGATCGCGACGGTCGAGGCGCTCAAGCAGCACCCCGGCGTCAACGCGTCGATCGACTCCGAGGCCGGCACGATCACCTACCACGACGCCGAGCACCTCGGCATCGCCGTCGACACCGAGCGCGGACTGCTCGTCCCGGTCATCCACGACGCCGGCGACCTCAACCTCGGCGGCATGGCCCGCAAGATCGCCGACCTGGCCGAGCGGACCCGGGCCAACAAGGTCAGCCCGGACGAGCTCGGCGGCGGGACGTTCACGCTGACCAACACCGGCAGCCGCGGCGCCCTGTTCGACACGCCGATCATCAACCAGCCGCAGGTCGGCATCCTGGGCACCGGCGCGGTCGTCAAGCGCGCGGTCGTGGTCGACGATCCGGACCTCGGCGAGGTCATCGCGGTCCGCTCGATGGCCTACCTCGCCCTCACGTACGACCACCGGCTCGTCGACGGCGCCGACGCGGCCCGGTTCCTCTCGGACGTGAAGGCCCGGCTCGAGGCCGGTCAGTTCGAGGTCTGAGGCGCTTCTCAGGTCCATGCGAGGGCCCGTCGTCCACCAGGACGGCGGGCCCTCGCCGTACGACCCGGCTTGGCGCGGATCCGTAGGCTCCCCGCATGAGATTCGTGCTGGCCGGCGCGTCCGGCTTCCTGGGGACGGCGTGGCGCGACCACCTGGCGCAGCAGGGCCACGAGGTGATCCGCCTCGTCCGCGGCGAGACGATGTCGCCGCAGGAGTCGGCCTGGGACCCGATGCGTGGCCAGGTCGACCAGGACGTCATCGAGAAGGCCGACGTCGTGGCATGCCTGTCGGGCGCCAACATCGCGCACGTCCCCTGGAGTGCGTCGTACAAGCAGACGTTCGTCGACAGCCGCCTGCAGACCACCGGCACCCTCGCCCGGGCGATTGCACGCTCGGAGCGCAAGCCGGTGTTCCTCGCGCAGAACGGGATCTCCGGGTACGGCGACCGCGGGGACGAGGTCTCGACCGAGGACACCCCCACCGACGCGCCGGGGTTCATGGCGCAGCTGACCCGTGACTGGGAGGCGGCCACCGAGCCCGCCGCCGAGGCCGGCGCCCGGGTCGCGGTCATGCGCACGAGCGTGGTGCTCGACAAGCGGGGCGGCGCGTTCAAGCCGATCCTGCTCGCGTTCCGCGCGGGGGTCGGCGGACCGCTCGGGCCGGGCGACCAGTACTTCTCGACGATCTCGCTCGCCGACTGGCTGCGCGCCGCGACCTGGCTGGCCGAGCACGACGACGCGCAGGGCGCCTACAACCTCAGCGCGCCCAACCAGACCACGAACCGCGAGTTCGGCAAGGTGCTCGGCCACATGATCCACCGGCCGGCGTTCTTCAAGGTGCCGAGCGTGGCCATCAAGGCAGCACTGAGCTCGGCCGCCAGCGACATCGTCGGCTCGCTGCGGATCGAGCCCGCCCGACTGCCGGCACAGGGGTTCGAGTTCGAGCACCCCACCCTCGAGAGCCGGCTCGCCGCGGCGCTCAACCCCTGACCCGGGCGACCCGCCAGGCTCCGGCCGGATCCCGGCGCAGCAGGACGGTCCGGGTGCTCGCCCGGTCGCGCGGCAGGTCCACACGTTCGCCGTACCCGACCGCGGTCGCCCCGGCGAGCCGGTCCGTCACCCGCAGCGCCCACAGGTCCGGCCGGTGTTGCAGCACCCGCACGGACAGCAGCTGCATCCGCAGGTCCTCCACCCGGTAGCCGCGTCGTACGTAGGACCGCAGCAGGCGTACGTCGGCCTCCCCGGCGCCCGCGACGTACAGCTCGCGCAACGACCGCACCGAGCCGGCGGTGTACGCGGCCGCCCTCGCCCGGTCCCACCCGCGCAGCACCCGCACCGCTCGCTGCGTCGTCGAGGCTGCACTCTCGTCGGCCGCCCGCGCTGTGACGCCCGCATCACCGGCGGGCCCGGTGTCGTCGGGCCGCGCGTCGTCGGCAGCAGCGACTTGCGCCTGCGCCTGCCCGCCAGCCGCGGCGTCGTCCGGTTCGCTCCGCGTTGCGCCCCCACCATGCGCTGGGACCCGTTCGACGCCCACGGGACGAGCCGACGTACCGGCCGACGCCCAGGCGGCTCCCGCGAGCAGACCGCAGGCCAGCACCGCCACGACGAGCCAGCCCGCGCGACCGCGCGAGACGCCGGTCGCAGTCCGCTCACGCCGATGGCGGCGGCGAGCGTGCCGCGCCGGGCGGCGGGAGGTGTCGGCGTAGGAGCGGGCCATCCCCCGATGCTCGCCGAAATCCGCCCGCGGCGTCGTTCACTGTCCACAGCCCCTCGCCGGTCCCGCCCAGCCGGCCGCAGCCTCGCCTCCCTCACTAAGGTCCGATGGCACGCCATACGGCCATCCGGCGTGCCTTCGGACCTTAGTGAAGTTCCACGCGCTCCTGGCTAAGCCCCAAATACACGCCCAGCGTGCCGACCGCGTGCATTTCGGGCTTACTCGGCCGCCCGCCCGCCCGCGCCGACCGGACGGAACCTGACGCCTCAACGGGTCAACGGAAGGTGACCCCGTCCGCCTTCCCGGCGTGCAGCAGCTCGGAGGTCTCCGCGTCGGCGTGGTCCGGGGTGTGCCACAGCTTGGACGGCCACCACACCCGCGGGCCGAGCTCGTAGCTCAGCGCCGGCACCAGCAGCGACCGCACCACCAGGGTGTCGAGCAGCACGCCGAACGCCACGATGAACGCGATCTGGGCCAGGAACAGCAGCGGCAGCACGCCGAGCGCCGCGAACGTCGCCGCGAGTACGACGCCCGCCGAGGTGATCACGCCGCCGGTCACCGAGAGTCCCTTGAGGATGCCCGGATGGGTCCCCTGCTTGGCCGACTCCTCGCGCACCCGTGTCATCAGGAAGATCGAGTAGTCGATGCCGAGCGCCACGAGGAAGACGAAACCGTACAGCGGCGTAGACGGGTCCGACCCGGGGAAGTGGAACAGGTGGTTGAACACCAG
>JBQCEF010000186.1:0-2392 GCA_051960495.1 Nocardioides sp.
TATTCCTGGTCCCGGAGCCGACCGCGGCGGCGCCGATCACCCGCGCCAAGAAGAAGATCGTGGCTGCCGGCGTCCCCTTCGCGGTGCCCGCGTCGGACGTCCTGCCGCAGCGGCTCGAGACCGTCGCCCAGACCGCCTACCTGGCGTTCACGGCCGGCTACGCGCCGGGGAGCGGACCCGACCTGCTGCGCGCGGACCTCGCCGGCGATGCCATCCGGCTGGTGCGGGTGATCCGCGAGCTCTGTCCCGACGACCCCGCCGCCACCGCGCTCCTGGCCCTGATGCTGCTCCAGCACTCCCGCCGCGACGCGCGGGTCGGCGCCGACGGCAGGCTCGTCCTCCTCGCCGACCAGGACCGGACCCGCTGGCACCGCGACGAGATCGACGAGGCGCTCCGGCTGATGGCCGAGCCGGCCCTCGCCGGACCGGTGAGCCGGCTCGCTGCGTCGTACGTCGTGCAGGCGCGCATCGCCGCCGAGCACGCCGGTGCCGGCGAGCCCGGTGACACGCGCTGGGACCGCGTCGTGGCCCACTACGACCTGCTGCTCGACATCACGCCCTCGCCGAGCGTCCGGCTGGCGCGGGCCGTCGCCGTCGCCGAGGCGTCGGGTCCCGCAGCGGGGCTGGCCGCCCTCGCGGGCGTGGAGGTGCCGGGCAGTCACCGGGTCGCCGCGGTGCGGGCGGAGCTGCTGTCCCGCCTCGGTGAGACGTCCGCGGCCGCGACGGCGTACGGCGAGGCGATCGCGGCGTGCCGCAACGACGCCGAACGCGCCCACCTCGTCGAGCGGCGGCGGTCCCTCCTGTCCGCGACCAAGGACCCTGTCGCCGAGGACCGCCCTGGGTGACCGTGTGGCTGACGGTTAGCGGAGGGGGCGACGACGATGGCACGGATCGCCGGTGAGGTCACCATCAAAGCGCCGGTCCAGCAGGTCTTCGACCTCGTCGCCGACGATCGGAACGAGCCGAGGTACAACCCGCGGATCGCCCGCGTGGAGAAGCAGGGTGACGGTCCGGTCGGTGCCGGGGCGAGGTTCCGCGTCGAACCGCGGGGGATGGGCGCGCGGGGCGCCATGACGATGGTCATCGCGGAGTACGCCCCGCCGCGCCGGCTGCGCAACCTCGTGACGTCCGGCTACCTGAGGGTCGACGGCGTCCTCGACTTCGAGGAGGCCGACGGCGGCACGCGGTTGAGGTGGGACTGGGACATGTCGCTCGTGGGCCCGATGCGGCTGCTGTCCCCGCTGCTCGCGCTCGTGGGCCCGCGCTGGGAGCGCCGCAACTGGGTGGGGCTCAAGGACTACGTGGAGTCGGCCCGCGACTGAGCGGTCCGCTCGTCGGCCGCGCGGACAGCCGCGTCGTAGGTCCAGCGCAGGAACCGGTCCACGCCGCGGGTCACGTGAGCGCTGCGGATCGAGGGGAAGACGTCGAACGCGTGCTGGGTGCCGGGCAGCTCGGCGTAGGCGACCTCGTGCTTGGAGACCTCGCGCAGACGGGCCACGAACTCACGCGCCTGGCTGACCTCGACCAGGGAGTCGTGCGTGCCGTGGATGACGAACATCGGTGGGGCGTCGGGGCCGACACGGAGCAGGGGAGAGGCGCGCTCGAAGTGCTCGATCTCGCGGCGCGGGTCCCGGAAGAGCACGCGCGGCCCGAGGAACCGGTCACGCATCTGCTGGGCCCGCCGCGAGCCCGTGATGCCGGCGAAGTCGTAGACCCCGTAGAACGGCACCGCCGCCTGCACGGTGGTGTCGGCGTCCTCGAAACCGGGCTGGTACTCAGGGTCGTTGGGGGTGAGGGCGGCGAGCGCGGTGAGGTGTCCGCCGGCCGACCCGCCGGTGACGGCCAGGAACGACGGGTCCGCGCCGTACGACGGGCCGTGCTCGCGGACCCACGCGATCGCGCGCTTCACGTCGACGAGGTGCGCGGGGAACGCGTCCCGCGGGCTGAGCCGGTAGTTGACCGCCACGCAGACCCAGCCGCGGGCGGCCATGTGCAGCATCAGCGGGATGCCCTGGTGCTCCTTGTCGCCGACGCTCCAGCCGCCGCCGTGCACCTGGAGCAGCACGGGCGCCTTCTCGTTCCCGCTGCCGCGCCGGCGGTACACGTCGAGCAGCCCGCGCTTGCCGTGCGTGGCGTCGTACGCGATGTCCTTGAGCACCTCGACCTCGTCGTCGACGACCCGGAACGGCATCACCAGCTGGCGCAGCGGCGTGGACAGGTCGACGTCGGTGTGCACCTCGGTGAGCCGGTCGCGGTAGCCCGGACCGAGCGCCTCGACCAGCGCGCGGTCCACGTGCTGCTTCTAGCGGGTCGACTGGGCGACCATCGCGGCCAGCGCGACCGCGCTGCCACCGGCCCGGGCCAGACCCCGGCGGTCCGGCCGGGCCCGGGT
>JBQCEF010000187.1:0-12776 GCA_051960495.1 Nocardioides sp.
GTCGTCGAGCAGGAGTGCCCCTACCCCGAGCTCGACGGGCGCGACCTGGAGCCGAGCACCAGACACGTCTGGGTCGCCGAGGGTGAGCGGCCGGTCGCCTACCTGCGGGTCCTGGAGGACGAGCACGGGATCCGGATCGGCCGCGTGCTGGTGGCCGCGGACCGGCGCGGGCGCGGCCTCGCCGAGACGCTGATGCGCGCCGCGCTCGAGCTCGTGGGCGACCGCGCGTCCCACCTGGACGCGCAGAGCTACCTCGCCCACTGGTACGCGCGCTTCGGCTACGAGGCGAGCGGGCCGGAGTTCATCGAGGACGGCATCCCGCACGTCCCGATGCGCCGCCCCTAGCCCACCAGGGCCGCCTGGTCCGCGCCGATCCGCTCGCCCCAGGCACGCGCCCGCTCGAGCTCACCGGGGGACAGCGGCCCGTCGGTGTCCTCGACGAAGAACGACTCCGGCGGCTCGGCCAGCGCGTAGCCGAGGTGGTCGGCGATCTTCGACGCCTTCCGCGCGGCCGATCCCGGGATCAGCCGGACCTTCGTGACGCGGGTGTCGAAGGCCGCGATCCGGGGGTGGTGCACCCCGCGGTCCAGCCCCGCCAGCCACTCGCGGAGCCCGACGGCCACCCCACCGCCGGTGGCGCCCTGCCTGTGCGCGTCCTCGCGGGTCGACGCGCGCGACAGCGAGAACGCATGGGTGGGACCGCCGACGACGACGAGGTCGAGACGCTCGTCGGGATGGGCCGGCGCCTCGGACACCTCATGGACCTCGACCTGCGCATAGGCGGAGAGGCCCTCGGCGACCTGGCGCGCGATCTTCTCGGTGTTGCCGAACATCGACTCGTAGACCACCAGTGCACGCATGGCGACTCTCCCTTCCCTCTCCGAGCAGGTTAGGGAGCGCGGGACGGCCGCAGTCAGTAGCGATGGTCACGCCCGGAAGGGACCTTCGGCACTCGGAGGCGAATACCCCCGGGGATATCGTCGGAATGACTGAAGACCGCCCCAGGAGGGACCCATGAGGAAGCTCGTCATCCTCGGCAGCGGAACTGCCGGGACCATGATCGCCAACAAGCTCCGGCACCGGTTGGACCGGCACGAGTGGACCATCACCGTGGTCGACCGGAACGACGAGCACCACTACCAGCCGGGCTACCTGTTCCTGCCGTTCGGCAGCTACACCCGCGACCAGGTGGTGCGGTCGCGGCACGCATTCCTCACCGACGGGGTCGACTTCGTGATCGGCACCGTGGACAAGGTCGAGCCGGAGCACAACACCGTGCTGCTCGAGGGCGGCCGCCGGATCGAGTACGACGAGCTGGTGATCGCCAGCGGCACCACGCCGCGGCCGGACCAGACGCCGGGCATGCTCGACTCGGAGTGGCGCCGCAGCATCTTCGACTTCTACAGCCTCGAAGGCGCCGAGGCGCTCGCCGACGCGCTGGTCCGCTTCGACAGCGGGCGGCTGGTCGTCCACATCAGCGAGATGCCGATCAAGTGCCCCGTGGCGCCGCTGGAGTTCACCTTCCTCGCCGAGGCGTGGCTGCGCGAACGCGGTCTGCGCGACCGGGTCGAGCTCGTCTACGTGACCCCGCTCGACGGCGCCTTCACCAAGCCGGTCGCGTCCGCCCACCTCGGCGGCATGCTCGCGGAGCGCAAGGTCCACGTCGAGACCGACTTCATGATCGAGCGGATCGACCCCGAGCGGAAGATGCTCGTGTCGTACGACGAGCGCGAGATCCCCTTCGACCTGCTGGTGACGATCCCGGTCAACATGGGCGCCGACTTCGTCGCCCGGTCCGGCCTCGGCGACGAGCTCAACTACGTCCCGGTCGACAAGCACACCCTGCAGTCGAAGGCGCACGCGAACATCTTCGCGGTCGGTGACGCCAGCGACATCCCGGCGTCCAAGGCCGGGTCGGTGGCGCACTTCTCGGTCGAGATCTTCGTCGAGAACTTTCTCGAGCACATCGCCGGCCTGCCGATGACCGGCGCCTTCGACGGGCACGCCAACTGCTTCGTCGAGTCCGGCGACGACAAGGCGCTGCTCATCGACTTCAACTACGACACCGAGCCGCTGCCGGGCAAGTACCCCGTGCCGAAGCTCGGCCCGATGGATCTGCTCAAGGAGACCCGCGTCAACCACCTCGGGAAGCTCGCGTTCCGGTGGATGTACTGGAACGTCCTGCTCCCCGGCCGCCCCGTTCCCCTCCCGGCGCTGATGTCCATGGCCGGGAAGGTCGTCCCCGATGACCACCCCACCCCACAGAAGCAGGAGATGTAGCGATGCCCACCACGACCATCGACGGCCACGAGATCCACGTCGGCGACGAGGGGTTCATGACCGAGTACGCCGAGTGGAGCGAGCCGCTGGGCAAGGCCCTCGCCGCCCAGATCGGGATCGAGATGACCGACGAGCACTGGAAGGCGATCCGGTTCCTGCGGCTCGACTTCGCGGACGAGGGCGAGACCGCCACGCTGCGCAGGGTGTCGACCGTCGGTGGCATCCCCACCAAGTCGCTCTTCGCGCTGTTCCCCCAGAAGCCGGCCAAGAAGATGGCCTACATCGCCGGGCTGCCCAAGCCCCGCGGGTGCGTGTGAGACAAGGAGCCGACACCATGACCACGACCGAGTCCGCCCCGCTGGTCCCCTCGTTCGGGGCAGCCGAGACCGACCGCAAGCTCGCGATCATCTGCTCCAAGGGCACGCTGGACATGGCCTACCCGGGCCTGATCCTCGCGAACGCCGCCCTGGGAGAGGGCATCGAGACGCACCTGTTCTTCACGTTCTGGGGCTTCGACATGATCAACAAGAAGACGATGGGCGACCTGAAGTTCACGATGCTCGGCAACACCGCCACGCACATGCCGCAGGGGCTCGGCGGCCTGCCGGGCATGACCGCGATGGCCACCCACCAGATGAAGAAGTCGATCGCCGAGGTCGGCGTGCCGGAGGTCCCCGAGTTCCTCCAGCAGATCGTCGACTCCGGCGGCCACCTGTGGGCGTGCCGGATGTCCGCGGACATGCAGCACCTCGAGGCCGAGGACCTCTACGAGGAGGTCGAGGGGATCATCAGCGCCTCCGACTTCATCGAGCTGACCGAGGGCGCACAGCTGCTGTTCATCTGAGTGCAGCTCGACACGACGAGAGCCGGTGGGTGGTCCACCGGCTCTCGTCTCGTTCGCGCGCCGCGGGTCAGGGATGGCGGCGTACGACGATCACCGGGCAGTGCGCGTGCTCGACGACGAAGCGGCTCACCGATCCGAACACCACCGACGCCGCGTCGCCGCGACCCCGGGAGCCGACCACGACCGTGTCGGCGTCCTGCGACGCCTGCACCAGCGTGCGCGACGGGTCGTCCTCGGCCTGGTGCTGGGTGACGAGCACGTCGGGGTACTTCTCGGAGTAGCCGGCGATCGACTCGCCGACCTGGAGCTCGTGCTCCTCGGCGGTCTCGAGCCGCACGTCGTAGCTCATCAGGTCGCGGTAGACCCCGGCGTTGCCCCAGGCGTGCACGATCGCGAGCGGCTTGAACTCGGTGGAGGCCATGTCGAAGGCGAAGTCCAGCGCGCCGATCGAGGCCTCGCTGCCGTCGACGCCGACCACGATGCGCCCGACGTACGGACCGAACCGGGCGCGGTCGTTCTGCGGCCGCACCACCGCGACCGGGCACGGCGCGTGGGCGCTCACCCCGACGCTGACCGACCCGAGCAGCAGTGAGCCGACGGTGCCGCGGCCCCGGGACCCGACCACGAGCAGGTGGGCGCCCTCGAGCGAGTCGAGCAGCACCTCCTGGGCGTTGCCGAGGGCCGAGTGGACGGCGACGTCGAGGTGGGGGTTGCGCTCCTTGACGCGCACCAGGGCACGGTCAGTTGTGCGCCGACTCTGGATCCGCAGCTCCTTGCGGTTCTCGGCCGGCCCGCTGAACGTGTCGTAGACGGTGGGCGTCCCGGCCGCGTTCACGACCAGGAGAGGACGCCCGTGGTCCGTCGCGTACCGCACTGCCCAGTCGAGCGCGGCGTCACTGTGCTCCGTGCCGTCATAACCGACGACGACGGCACTTCTCGCGGCATTGGTTGTCATACCCTCACGGTGCCGTCTCGCCCCGCCGGCGGTGAGGGGCAGACGGCTCCGCGGCCGGGGACCAAGGTCCTCCCGGCCGGGGCCGACGCCTCTCGTCGGGCGGGACCTACTTGGTGAGCAGCTCCGCGAACGCCGGGCTGGCCCAGCCGGTGCCGGAGTCGGCCGGCAGCGGCGGCAGGTTACGGCCGCCGTAGACGACGTCACCGCCGTCGTCGGAGTAGGCCAGCCACGTCTGCGACGGCCCCTGCCCCTGACCCGGCCGCGACCAGTCGCAGACGCCCTGCGGGAACACCGCCTGGAGCCGGGCCCACTGCGCGTCGGTGAACGGGACGAGCATGAAGTCGTAGTCGGAGCGGTCCAGGGGCCGAAGCTCGCAGGCGACCCGGTCGTTGGCGGGGTCGTCCCCGGCGACCTGCCGCGGCGTGCTGAGCCGGGTCTGCAGCGTCGGCTGGCTGCACACCTGCTCGCCGCCGGGCAGCGTGGTCATCTCGACGCCGGGCACGTTCTGGCAGCGGTCGGTGACGTCGGCGGGACGGTCCTCGACCACCTTGGTGCTCAGCGGGACGGCGCGGTCGTCCTGCTCCACGGCGGCGAGCCACCGGTCGACGGCGAGGAACGCCTCGGTGGCCCAGCGCACGTCGCCGATCAGCGGGGTGTCGCCGAACCACATCACCCGGTTGCCGGTGTGGCCCTGGTCGCGCTGCAGGCGCAGCTCGGTCCAGAACGCGTGGGCGTAGTCGTGCGCGATGCCCGGGTCGGGGCCGCCGTGGTTGACCATCACCACCTCGTCGAGGTGGTTGGCCTCGTCGACGAGTCCGGTGCGGTAGGCGTTGGCGATCGCGCCGGGGTCGCCGGCGATCCGCGCCGGCACGGGGTCGGCGTTGATGTCGAGGCCGCCGACCTTCTCGTTGAGGTCGACGAACTGCTCGGGGGTGATCAGCCCCTTCTCCAGCACGCCGAGGCCGTACTGCACGCCGGTGTTGGCGAACGGGATCCCGGCGAAGCCGTGGCCGGCGGCCTGCTCCTGCGGGCTCCACACGTCCTGCGGCCGGGTGCCGAGCGCGTTGACCATCATGTCGAGGATCGAGCAGCGCACCCCGCCGGGGTTGATGTCGGAGTCGAAGCGGGTGCTGGTGTCGCCGGCCACCGGGTCCGTCGTACCCGAGCATGCCGTCTCGGGGTTGATCGCGTCCTTGAACAGGCCCTCGTCAGCGGTGACCGCGTTCATGTGGGTGAGGTGGCCCTCGACGTCGGCCATCTGCGTCTCGGTCCACACCACGCCGGGCGCCCACCGGGACGGGTCCTCGAAGTAGCGGCGCAGCAGGTGGTAGTCCGCGAACTGCGCGCCGGCGGTCAGCACGTCGGGGTAGGAGCAGGTGGTGACCAGCCCCTGGTAGACGCCGGGGTAGGCGTTGGCGATCGTGTGCTGGGCGATCGACCCGCCCGAGCAGCCGGTGCCGATGGTGTAGCGGATGGGGCCGTACTGCTCGACGAGCCGCTCCTTGGCCATCACCATCGACTCGGCCTCGCGCGGCAGGCTGCAGTTGTGGCCGGTGTTGTTCAGCGCGGTCGACATCACGGCGAAGCCGCGGCCCAGCGCGGTCACGTAGCTGTTCTCCACGCCGGGGAACGCCGGGATGGTGCCGGAGTAGTCCTCCAACCGAGGGCTGCCCGGTGCGTACGACGCTCCGCACCCGCCGCCGTGCGTGGCGAGCACCTTGCCGTTCCACTGCTCCTGCGGGCTCCAGGGCTTCCAGTCCTGGCCGGGGCGGAACAGCGTCAGGATCGTGTAGCGGTCCCGAGCCTGGTAGCCGTCCTCACGGCGCACGACGAACGGGACGGTGACGCCCTGGTCGGTCGTGGTGGTCGCGACGTCGCTGGGCGGATTGTCGGGGTCGTAGGGCTGCAGCCCCGTCTTCGTGGGGTCGGTCGACTTGTAGAGCAACGAGTAGCGCGCCGGCTCGTTGCACTGGTCGTCGACGGCGCTCGCCTGGCACCGGTAGGGCTCGTGCTGCGGACCGGAGAAGACCGGCCCGCCGTTGGGGTGGTTGGTGATGGTGCGCTGCCCGGCGTACCCCGGCGCCTTGACGCGTACGACGTTGTCGCCGACGACCAGGCCGTCGAGGAGCCCCTCGAACCGGCCGTCGGGCCGGATCGCGAACTGCGAGGTCACGTCGTCGTCGCCGAGGAGCACGCGGACCTTCGACGGGGACATGCCGTCGGGCAGGTCGACCGCGACGAGCGCGTCGCCGCCGGAGACCAGGTCGGCGCGGTTCGAGAGCACCGAGATGGTGAGCGACTTCCCGGGCGCCGCGGTCGCCACCGGAGCCAGCGGGAGGGCAAGGGCGAGCGCGACGAGGGCGGGGGCGAGGTGACGGCGGCGCAAGGATCCTCCTGGGGTCGTTGCACCACCAACGACCGGGGCAGCCTGGGGCTACGCGCCGACGGTCCGGCGCGAAAGTCGCTGGACGTCGGCCCACGCCGGTTGTCAGGATCGCGGCCATGCGCCAGGACGAGATCTGGGACCGCTACGCGGCCGAGAACTACGACACGCCGGGCACGGGCATGTTCGCCCCCGAAGTGCTCGGGCCAACCGTCGACCGTCTCGCCGAGCTCGCCGGTGGCGGCCGCGCCCTCGAGCTCGCGATCGGGACCGGTCGGGTGGCCGTGCCGCTGGTCGAGCGGGGCGTGCCCGTCACCGGGATCGAGCTGTCCGCACCGATGGTCGAGGTGCTGCGCACGAAGGTCGACGAGGAGACGGTCCCCGTCGTCCTCGGCGACATGGCCACGGCCCGGGCTCCCGGCGACTTCGAGCTCGTCTACCTGGTGTTCAACACGATCTCCAACCTGCTGACCCAGTGCGAGCAGGTCGCGTGCTTCCGCAACGCGGCACGTCACCTCCGGCCGGGCGGCAGGTTCGTGATCGAGCTGTGGGTGCCCGAGCTGCGCCGGCTGCCTCCCGGCAGGGCCGCCACGGTCGGTCACTCCGAGCCCGGCTACCTGCTCGTGGACACCTACGACGTCCTGCACCAGCAGGTGGTCTCCCACCACTTCCGGTTCGGGGAGGGCCGTCAGGCGGAGGTGGGCCGGAGCCCGCACCGCTACATCTGGCCGGCCGAGCTCGACCTGATGGGCCAGCTCGCAGGGTTCGAGCTCGAGAGCCGGCACGCGGACTGGGCAGGTGCACCGTTCACCGCGGAGTCGACGTCGCACGTGTCGGTCTACCGGCTCGCCTAGGCAGCGGCCTCGTCGTACCCAACCGTCAGCAGAGCGCGCCCCAGATCCCCGCGTGGTGGTTCTTGGCCTGCCGCTGCGCCTTGCGGTAGCCGTCGACCCGTTTGAACGGGTGGTGTGCGTAGACGTAGACCCGCGCCAGCCCCTTGTAGACCTGGCGCCGGTTGACGTCCTTGCCCGTCGAGACCTTGGTGACGTAGCGCAGCAGCCGGCCGTAGCGGTCCTTCAGGTCCTGGCTGGGGTCCGAGGTGAGCTTCACGCGCGTGCCCTTGGGAAGCATCCGCTTCATCGACCTCGACGCCTGCGGGCCGCCGCACTCGACGCCGCCGTAGACCTCCGGGGTGTCGATGCCGAGCAGCCGGACCCGCCGCTTGGCACCCGAGCCCAGCCGGACGTCGACGGTGTCGCCGTCGACGACGTAGACGACCCGGGCCCGCTGGACGACCGCCTTCGGACCCGTGGTGCTCGAGCCGACCAGCGGGAGGACCTTCTGGACGTAGCAGGGGCAGGGGTTCGACTCGCACGCGATGCCGTCGCCGTCGTAGTCGAGCCGGTGCGGGTCGCTGGACGGGCCGCCGTGGTTGAGGAAGAAGGTCTGCGCCGCCTTCTGCGTCGAGAAGTCCGCGCAGTCCATGTCGGCGGCCGACGCGGAGGACACGGGACCGATCACGGCGAACATCGCGGCGACGAGTGCGAGCACGGGCAGGCCGACGAGGCGGCGCAAGCGAGACATGGATCCCCCGGGTCGTGGCATTGAAGGTGGCGCCGTCGACGCTAGGTCAGTCGCTGCGCCTGCGCAGACGAATCCGACGATTCGTGTCGAATCGGTCGCAGGCCGCTCGCCTCAGGGCGCAGTCAGGATTGGTGGCTTCCGGCAGGGGTACCGGGGCGGACAAGAGTCGCGACTCCCGCGACCTGGCTCCGAGGAGGGAGCGAGCATGAGTGTTATCGGCGTCATCATCGCGGGCATCATCATCGGCCTGCTGGGGAAGTTCGTGGCACCGGGAGACAAGGACAACATCCCGATCTGGCTCACGGTGCTCTGCGGTGTCGGCGGGGTCCTGATCGGCTGGTACGTCTACGCGGCCTTCGGCGGGGGCGAGACCTCGGGTGTCGACTGGGTGCGCTGGCTCGTGGCGATCATCGTCTCGGCGGTCCTGGTCGTGATCGCGTCCACGGTGACCGGCAGGAACACCTCGAAGACCTCGCGCCTCAAGTCCAAGCTCACCTGAGCCCCGACCAGCAGCTCCGGCTGCTTGTGCGACACGAAGCCCCCGGCTGGACTGCCGGGGGCTTCGTCATGCGAGAGGGGTTGCTCCGCTGAGTAAGAACTCCCGCTCATCCGCACGCTCACTCTCGAGAGACACCAGAAGTGCCGCACCGGCACGTTCGCGTCCCGCAGAGAGGAAAGACATGACTTCCACGGTTCAGGACCACCACGCCACACTCAGGACCGACCCCGGCGTCCAGGCCTTCTGGGCGTTGCGCATCGGCTTCACCGCCCTGCCGGTGCTGTTCGGCGCCGACAAGTTCGCGCACGTCCTCACCGACGACTGGACGAGGTACCTCGCCGGGCAGTTCAACGACCTCATCCCCGGGAACGCGGAGCAGGCCATGCAGCTGGTGGGCGTCGTCGAGATCGTCGCCGGCCTCGTCGTACTGGCGGCGCCGCGCATCGGCGGACCGCTCGTCGCGGTCTGGCTCGCCGGCATCATCGTGAATCTCCTGATGGTCGGGGGGTACGGCGACGTGGCGCTGCGCGACTTCGGCCTGATGCTCGCCGCGATCGTCCTGGGCCGGCTGGCCTGGGCCTACCCCGCCGACCACCCCCTCCTCCCGAACGCCTGGAGGAGGACGAGGTGACGACGGCCTTCGTCCTCTCCGGCGGCGGCAGCCTCGGGGCCGTGCAGGTCGGCATGCTGGCGGCGCTCGCCGACCACGGAGTCCGGCCGGACCTGCTCGTCGGCACCTCCGCCGGGGCTCTCAACGCAGCCTTCGTCGCCGGCCACGGCGCGGACCGGTCAGGGATCGATGCGCTGGCCAGGGTGTGGGGAGGGCTGCGCGGACGCTCGGTGTTCCGCTTCGACGTCCGGCGGGCCGTCGGTGCACTCGCGGGGCGCCGCAGCGCGGTCTGCGACGACCGGGGGATGCGAGACCTCCTCCACCGGCACCTGCGCTTCACGGACCTGCGCGACTCGCCCATCCCGTTGGTCGTGGTCGCCACCGACTTGCTGAGCGGCCAGGAAGTGGCGCTGTCCGAGGGTGACGCGTCGCTCGCGGTGCTCGCCAGCTGCGCGATCCCCGGTGTGTTCCCGGCGGTCGACTTCCAGGGCAGCACCCTGGTCGACGGTGGGCTGGCCAACAACACCGCGGTCTCGCAGGCAGTCGCTGCGGGCGCCGACACCGTCTACGTGCTGCCCTCGGGCTACTCGTGCGCGCTGCCCCAGCCGCCACGCACTCCGCTGGGTACCGCCCTGCACGCGGTCACCATCCTCATGCACCAGCGGCTGGTCGCCGACGTCGCGTACTACGAGGACAAGGTGAAGCTGGTCGTCCTGCCGCCGCCCTGCCCCCTGCGGATCTCGCCCATGGAGTTCGGACGAGCCGGCGAGCTGATCCGCCGGGCGCAATGCGACGCCCACACGGCGCTGTCCGTCGCCGGCGGCCGCCGCATCCACCCCGAGCGTCACATCGCCATGCATGCGCACGACCGGTCCGAGGCACCGCAACCGATCGCCGCCCCGAGGTAGCACGGCCGGAATACCGGTCCCGTGTCCACGGTTTGGCTCTATGTGAGTTCTGTGCTGAAGGTCGACGTGTGGTCGGACATCGCCTGCCCCTGGTGCTACGTGGGCAAGCGCCGTTTCGCCGAAGGGGTACGCCGCTACCAGGCCGCCGGAGGTGGCGAGGTCGAGGTGGAGTACCACTCCTTCGAGCTTGCGCCCGACACCCCGGTCGACTTCCAGGGCAGCGAGGCAGACTTCCTCGCCGACCACAAGGGGCTTCCCCTCGACCAGGTCCGCCAGATGCTGGCCCAGATGACCGAGGTCGCCCGCGCCGAAGGGCTCGAGTTCGACTACGACTCGCTCCAGCACACCAACACGCTCAAGGCGCACGAGGCGCTGCACGCCGCCAAGGCCGCCGGTCGCCAGGCGGAGCTCAAGGAGCGGCTGCTGCGGGCCTACTTCACCGAGGGCCGCCACATCGGGTACGACGACGAGCTGGCCGACCTGGCTGCCGAGGTCGGCCTCGACCGGGAGACTGTTCTCGCTGCACTGCGTGAAGGCACCTACCGAGAGGACGTGGCAGCCGACATCGCCCAGGCAAACGCCTACGGCATCCGTGGCGTGCCGTTCTTCGTGATCGGCGGGCGGTACGGCGTGTCCGGAGCCCAGGATCCTCAGCTCTTCGCCGACGCGCTGCGGCAAGCCGCGGCCGACACCGAGGTCCCGGCGTGAGCGAGGTTCCCGCGTTCCAGATGCTCGGCGAGGACGACGCCCCCGTCTGTGAGGACGGTTACTGCCCCGTGCCGACGACGGCGACTACGGTGCAGGGCGGAGACGCGACCCCGTAGGGACCGTGCCGGCCCAGGAGGAGGAACAGTTGAGCGCGAGCCTGTCTGCACTGCTGGAGCAGGAGCACCACGAGATCGACGCCGGCATCCAGGCGTACCTCGAGGGCGCCGCGCGGGGGGAGACCCGGCGAGCCGACCTGGCTCGCGCCGTGTCCGCCCTGCGTCGCCACATCTACCTCGAGGAGGAGTTCCTCTTCCCTCCGCTGCGGTCCGCCGGAATGCTCGCACCGGTCCTCGTCATGCTCCGCGAGCACGGCGAGATCTGGCGCCTCCTCGACACGATCGACGCCGCCGACCTCGATGCGCAGCCCGCCGCTGCGGAGCAGGCATGTGCGGGGCTGCTCGAGCTGCTGGCCGCCCACAACGCCAAGGAGGAGCCGATCATCTATCCCCAGGGTGACGCGGTGCTTTCCGAGCAGGCGCAGGCGGACCTCCGCACCTTCATCGATGCGGGCGAGATGCCACGCGGCTGGGCTTGCGCGCAGGCATGACCCGAGGCGCTGACCAGCGGCGCCCCATGCCTCATCCGACCGGCGCCCTCCAGAGCCAGGCGTCGCCGACCAGCTCGCCGTCCCCGTCGAGCCCGTCTCCGGTCCAGCGCTGACCGCCGTACACGAAGAGGTCGCGCCCCAGGGCGGTGCTGGAGTCGTCGTACACGTCCTCCCGACCGGGCGGGGCGGGAATCGTCACGAACTCGTCGGCGGCGGTGTCGTAGACGTACAAGCGCATCGTCGATGCCATCTGGCCCACGCTGTTCGGGATGTCGTACATAGCGCCGTCCGGGTCCAGCACACCGCCGAGATCGGTGCGTCCCCCGGGCTGATCGGGCAGTCTGGACCACGTCCACGAGTCCGGATCCAGGAGCCAGCCCGGCGAGTCGATGAAGTGACCGTTGAGCAGCGCACCGCCGGCGGTGCGCATCAGCTGGTAGCCCTGGCCCGGCGCATCCGGCAGCGCGGTCCACTTCCGGGCGTCTGGGTCGAACCGGGCCGCCAGCTTGGACGCGTCGTCGCCGGAGTCGAGAGCTGCCATCGAGGAGCCGGCGAGTACCAGCTGATCACCGACGGGCACGACGAAGCGATCGAAGGAGCGAGGCAGCGGATCGTCGGGGAGCTCGGACCACGTCGACCGCTCCGGGTCGAAGACGAGGTCTGCGAACTCGCCGTACTCGTCGGTGGCCGAGTACACCAGCAGCTCGTCGCCGAGCGGGATGAGGTGCCGGTAGCTCTTCGGCCCGGGGACGGGTCCATGGT
Organism: Nocardioides sp.; assembly: GCA_051960495.1. Taxonomy (GTDB): domain Bacteria; phylum Actinomycetota; class Actinomycetes; order Propionibacteriales; family Nocardioidaceae; genus Nocardioides_B. The sequence goes on from JBQCEF010000187.1 coordinate 12,141, forward strand.
CGGTCCAGCGGTCATCGGCCACGTCGTAGGACAGCAGCCGCGGCCGCACGTCGCACATCGGTCCATCCGCACACCCGGTGAGCAGGTACGCGGTGTCACCGATCGCGGCTGTCGCATACTCGGCCCGGCGCACGCCGAAGGGGGGCGGGGCAATGGTGACCCATCTGTCGGTGGCCGGGTCGTAGACAGCGCCGTCGGCGAGGAGGTCCCCCTCCGGGGTGGAGCAGTCCGCGCTCGGCGGGCACAGGAACTCCCAGCCGCCGACGACGAGCATCCGGTGGCCGACCTCGATCACGACTGCGTGATCGCGCGGAGACAGCGGAGCATCGGCCACCCGCGTCCACGCCTCGCTCGAGCCTTCGCTTCCGGCGAGTGTGTCGGAAGCGTCGCCGCTGGTCGCGCAGCCGGCGGCGAGGACCGCGGTCACGGCGAGGGCGGCCGTGACTCTGAGCAGGTTCATGCCTCTCGGACGCGCGGGGTCGCAGGCGGGTTCCGAGGCATTTGCTGAACCGCCCCTCCGGACGGGCGCACCGGGTCCTTCGACTCTGGCCGCGGGGCGTCTCGCCGTTTCGTGATGGACCTGCACTGCACCTGCAGCGCCATCGCACGAGGGGAACCAACCATGAGGATCACAAG